>JANWXU010000118.1 GCA_025057395.1 Bacteroidia bacterium
ATGGATATCGTAGTAGTATTCAAGTAAAGAAACGAAAAGACTTTTGCCAAAACGACGAGGACGAAGAAAAGAAACACGCTTCTCTTTGTTTTTTTCGAGCAACTCAATATAGTAGGTTTTATCTACATATATAAAATTATCTCTTATAATTTCAGCAAAATTTGAAATTCCATAAGGGAAAAAAATATCATTTTGCATAATCTATTTTAGTGCAGAAATAATAGTAAAACAGAGGCGCGTAAGATCAATAAAATTAAACATATAACCAGGCATAAATTATAGTTAAGGAGAGACGGGAGGAAATGTACCAAAAAGAAAACAAAAATTAACAAAAATTAAAGCAAAGGGCGGGTACCTAAGTAAATAGAGCACCCGCCTAGTTAATTTACTTGAAAACGATACGCGTTTTTTGTGTCTCTTTTCTCTGCTCAACCTGTAACATATATACACCACTTGAAATATGCTCCATACTTAGGTGCCACTGATTTAGCCCTACTCTAGTTTCCAAATTCTGGCTATAAATAACTCTACCTGAAAAGTCGATAATACTTAAAGTTATTGGGTCATTTACTTGGCTTTCAAACTCTACAGAAAAAACTCCTGCACTAGGGTTAGGATAAATCTTTAAATTCGACAACCTTTCTTCTAAACTTTCTGCTAAATTATCTACACTTTGACGATTACTACTTATAGAAAATCGGATAATAGGCGACCACTCCGTAATTTGCCCGCTATTATAAGAGCATATGGTACAATTAGTTCTAACTCTGACTCCATATTGCGGTCCGGCGGGTATTCCTGTAACAAAGATAGAACTACCAGGATGAGGTACTAGAAATTGAATCCAATTTTCAGGATTTTCACTAAGTCTGCCGTACGAAAGAATATAGCAGGCCGCCCCTGAGAGGTTTGGACGCCAGCTAAATCGAACACCATTAGGGCCTACTTGTGGGGCGTATAATAGCGGAGTTTGACAAATGCCTGCTGCATCTTCTCCCTGGGTTTGAGCCGTAGTAGAAGCAGAAGGCAGCCCCTGAACACCATTTGCACAAACAGCAACTACTCTAAACTCATATAAAGTACTTGGACTAAGGGGTTCTACTACTACACTTGCAGTACTAACAGCAGCAGTACGTAAGAAACCTTCATTGCTCCCCACTACCCTATACTCTACAATATAACTTTGAGCCTCAGGTAAAGGAATCCAGCGCAAAGTAACAGAACGCATCGTTACAGTTTCTACTACCGGAATAGGACTACTAATACCTTCTACACTGAAGGAAGAAGTAGCCCTACAACCTATTCTATCTGTTGCGGTTATTTCATACGTACCTGCACCAATATTATCGAATACGCCGCTTGTATTAGGAGGTGCTACAGAGGGATTAATACTATAAACAAACGGACCATTATTACCAAAACCAACCACACTAAGACTACCCAACCCCGTACAACCAGCAGGCGTTTGCCTCAATAAGCTAAGCTGTACCCCCTGCACAACTTCTACACTTTTAGTTATCCCGGGACAACCAAAAGTATAATTTTTGATTCCCAAGCCCTGGGGCAAAACCCTAAGCACATAAGGAGAAGTATTTACCTGAACACTGATGGGTGGTTCGTTTTCTTGAGCATACGTAAGAATATATGGCGGATTCCCTTCAAATCGAATTTCAAAATTCACTTCATTGCCCTGACATACCCGCTCTGGCATAGGACCACTCACAAAGTCTACAGGCGAACCCTGCAAAACCCTTACTCTTGTAGTAGCTGTTCTTTGATTGTTAGGACAAGAAGGATAACGGACTATCACTGAATACACCCCTACATGAATACTAGAAGCATTAGGTATACTAGGATATTGTAAAGTAGAATTAAACCCATTTGGACCCTGCCATTGGTAAGTGGCTCCAGCTACAGGCGTTACGCCCAAATTAATAGTTTCGCCTTCGCAAATAGGTGAATTATTAGTAGCAGCTATAGGAGGAATATCGTCTAATATACTCACACTAGTAGTAGCACTAGCAGTTCCACAGCTAGAAGTTACGGTCACCGTATAAGTCCCTGCACTTGCGGTTGTCAAATTTGATATTATTGGATTGAGGCCTGTAGCAGTAAATCCACCTGGACCCTGCCAGCGGTAATTAGCACCTGGCAATAAAGGAGCTCTTAATTGTACTTCCCCCCCTATGCAACCTGGACCCGTATTAGAAGCAGTAATGTTCCCTAATGCAGGATTCACTACTACCATAGTAGTACGTGTAATTAAGCCACACCCTGCTAATAAAACTGAAACATTATAAGCACCCGCCTGGTTTTCAGTAATATTATTAATTGTTACAGAACTCCCCTCAGCAGTAAAACCATTAGGTCCTCGCCAAGAATAACTAGCCCCTGAAATATTAGTAGCCACAAGGTTAATAGTAGCACCTGCACAAGCAGGTCCATTATTAGTTGCTCTAATTTCTTCAATGCTAGGATTTACTACCACTACGGTAGTAGCACTAGCACTACCGCAAAAAGCAGATTGTAAAGTAACCGTATAAATTCCACTGCTAGCCGTAGTCGCATTGCTTATGATAGGATTAGGTAATGTAGAGGTAAAACCATTAGGTCCCTGCCATAAGTATGTACCTTCTGAGCTTCCTGTTACTGTCAAAACCAAAGTATTTCCTGCACAAATAGGGCTATTATTACCCGCAGAAATATTTCCCACCCCAGGGCGTACCAATACCGAGGTGTTAGCCGTTAACTCTGCACAAGTAGTAATTACCGTAAGTGAATAAACACCGTTGTTAGCCAGCGAGGCATTAGCAATAGTAGGATTAACTAAAGTAGAACTAAATCCGCCGGGTCCGCTCCATCGATAAAGAGCCCCCGGAAGATTAGGCGCAGTAAATAAAAGAGTTTGACCACCACAAATAGGACTATTGCTCTGTATTGTAAGGGGCCCAGCTTGTGGAATCACAGAAACACTTGTGGTTGTAGTACGCACCCCGCATCCCCCTGCATTAAGACTAACAGTATAAACCCCTGCCGCGTTAGTAGAAATATTAGTTATTTCAATAGTACTACCTGTGGCGCTGAAGCCATTAGGTCCACTCCATTGATAAGAGCCGCTAGGAGCAGAAGTTACAGACAAGCTAAGAGAATTTCCCGCGCAAACCGGACTATTACTAGAAACTCGTAAAGCCCCAGGGTCGCGATCAACAATTACTTCTACAGTACCTGTACCTGAGCCGCAAAGAGGATCGGTAATAGTTAAAGAGTAAATACCTGTATTTGCAGTACTTGCTATCGAAATAATAGGATTGGCTTGGGTCGAAGTAAAACCGCTAGGTCCTTGCCACTGGTAAGTTACGCCACTTAAAAGAGGAGCAGATAAAATAAGAGTCCTACCCTCGCAAACCGGACTGTTACTTGTAGGAGAAAAACCTGCAGCTATCGAATTAACGAATACGTTAGTAGTGAATTGTAACGTAGTACACCCCACTAAAGTTAAGGTCAAAGAATAGGTCCCAGCCTGATTTTGAGAAATAATAGGTAAACTTATAGGAATACCTGATGCTCTAAAGCCAGCTGGCCCCTGCCACTGATAGGTAGCCCCCGGTATAAAAGTAGCAGAAAGCGAAAGCTGTTGTCCTTGGCAAACTGGTGAATTACTTGAAATAGTAATTGTATTAAGTGGCGGATAAACAATAGCGTTTGTAGTGCCCGAAATAGAGCTACAACCCGGAATAGTTATAGTAACCGAATACTGGCCACTATTAGCTTCGGTTGCCAATTCTATTATAGGGCTGGGCTGCGTAGAAGAAAAACCGTTAGGCCCACTCCACTCGTAACTAGCTCCATTGATATTAATAGAGGTGAGGCGCAAGAAGTCTCCATAACATATAGGACTGGAATTTCTAGGAGAAAAGCCAGCTGGTAAAGTATTGATAATTACAGGAATTAAAAAAGTGGCTTCCGTACATCCTGGTACTTGTACAGTTAAAGTATAAACTCCTGCATCTGCTGTAGTAACATTAGTCCGAATAGCATTTGCACCATTTGCTGAAAAATTACGCGGTCCGCGCCAAGTATACCTAGCATTAGGAACTTCAGTAGCTGTAAGCTCTAAATTACTGCCAGCGCAAAGAGGACTATTAGAAGAAACTTGTACAGTATTAGGACCCTCAATAACCACTACATCCACACTAGCAGATTGCGGAGAGCAACCCAGACTACTTACCACAACTTCATATTCACCTGCAGCTGCAGTAGTAATGTTAGGAATACTAGGATTTGCACTATTTGAGCTAAAACCATTGGGTCCTATCCAAGAGTAGCTAAGCCCTAAAATTTGCGGCATATTCAAAATAAGCGTACTACCCGTACAAACAGGAGAATTAGAAGTAGGGAAAATTGCAGGGGGTGCAGGACTTACAGTAACGTCCACAGTAGCTACTGCGTCTTGGCAACCTACTTGGCGAATGGTGAGCAAGTATTGCCCACTCATAGCAGTAGTGGCATCAAATCGAATAGGATTTTGTTGGGCTACATTAAAATTACTGGGTCCTTGCCAACGATAGGTAGCCCCCGGAACTCTATTTGCCGTGAAAATAAGTACCCCCCCTTCGCAAACCGGCGAATTGCTATTAGCAATTGCAACAGGCTGCTCATACACTTCCACATTCACAGTACTGCTTTGAGCAGGGCACCCCGTATTCGAAACAACAATAGTATAAGTACCACTAGCTGCCGTTGTTACATTAGTAAGAGTTGCACTGGCGGTTGAGGCACTAAATCCATTAGGACCTACCCAACTATAAATACATCCTGGAGTAGCTACAGCCGAAAGTACTAAAGTATTTCCTTCACACAAAGGGCTATTAGAAGTAGGAATAGGAGGGCGAGGAGTATTAATAACTGTAACATCAGTAAAGTAAAATTGACTTCCACAGCCCGGTATTGTAACAGTAAGGCTATAAATACCACTTGCTTCTGACTCTACATTGAAGATAATAGGATTTTGCTGAGTACTACTAAAATTATTAGGTCCTAGCCAATTATAATTAGCCCCCTTTAGAGTACTAGCACTTAAACTAAGAGTATTTCCTGAACAAATAGGACTATTGCTACTTATATTAAAAGTACTTGGAAATTTAGCATTCACCTGAATACTAGTGGTAGCAGTGCGACTACAACCGTTGAGGTAAGCCGTTACACTATAAGTTCCAGCATTCGCAGTAGTAACTTCTAAAAGCTTAGGATTCTGCACAAAGTCAAAGTAATTATCTGGTCCTGCCCAAGCATAAAAGGTATTAGGATTTGTACCTGCGGCACTAAGAATCAATGAGTCTCCTTCGCAAAGCGGATTTTTACTGGCAGTAATAATAGGCGTTTGCGGACTTTCATTAACAGTTACAGAAATAAACTTAGACGCTGTTAAGCCACAAGCAGTAGCAGTGACGGTAAGGTTATATAAGCCAGAAAAAAGAGTAGAGACATTACCAAAAACAGGATTACGGACTGAAGAAAAAATATTATTAGGTCCATTCCATTGATAGCTTACTCCCGGAAGTTCGGATGCAGTTAACTGAAGTTGCCCTCCGCTACACACAGGAGAGTTGCTACCTACCACAACACCATTAGGATCCAATACCCCAATGGTAGTAGTCGTAGAAACAGAATTAGCACAGCCTGGTACGGTAAGAGTAAGGGTATAAATACCAGCATTAAAAGCAGAAGCATTAAATAAACTAGGATTTTGTTGAATAGCACTATATCCTGCTGGGCCTTGCCAAGTATATATGCCATTAGCAACAGTAGGAGTAGCAGTAAATTGTACTGTTTGACCTGCACAAACGGGAGCATTTACCGAACTATTAGAAGATGCACTTATACTTGCAGGTAATTCTGATACAGTGATGGTAGTAGTAGAAGGAGTTAAATTTGGACAGCCTGGTACAATCGGGGTAACTGAATATGTACCCGATGCACTAGTACTAATATTGGCTATAGTAGGATTTTGCTGAGTGGAAGTAAAATTATTAGGTCCTTGCCATAAATAGCTAAGATTATTTACGGGCAAAAGAGGAGATGCCGTTAAAGTTACATTGCTGCCCCGACAAACAGTTTGAGGAGCACTTACCAATAAACCACCAGGGTCTTGGTTTACCACCACGTTTGCAAAACCAAATGCTGGTGGACACCCCGGAACTTGCACTACTAAACTATATGTATAAGTATTTGCTATCAATTGCCCGGGTGCAGATACTACTGGCGCACTGGTAGTACTAGCAAATCCATTAGGACCCTGCCATTGAAATTGCATGCCGGATGCTACATTTATATTGGCTGTAAGATTAATAGTAGCATTTACACAAACAGGAGAATTAGAAGAAATACTAAGATTATTTATGGGCTGATTTACAACTACCTGTACTATAGCACTAAGACTACTACAGCCAGGGCTAGAAACAATTACAGTATAAAAACCTGCATTAGCAGCCGTAGCATTATTAATAGATGGATTACGTAGGGTTGAAGTAAAACCCGCAGGGCCACTCCATTGATATGTAGTATTAGGAGCGGGCGTATTCTGAGTATAAGCATCTAGTAATATGCCCCCTCCTTGGCAAACTTCTATGGCAGCAACAGGGTCAGGTACAGCCAAGCTATTTACTGTTATAGTAGTATTAAATGCAGGAGAAGTACAATTATTGTTATCTACTACTTGTAAAGTGATGTTTTTCTGTCCCACACTGCTCCAACTTACTGTTTCTACAGCTGTAGTAGGAGATGGCGTGCATCCACCGCAATTCCAGGAATAAGTGGTAATTCCTACAGCTTGGGCACTCAAAGTAATACTTTGGTTTAAACAAGTGCTGTTACTTGAAACACTGAAGTTAGCAGAAGGAAGGGCGTTAACAGTAACAATTTCTTGAATCGTTTTAGAGACACACGAAGGAATACCCGGATTTTGAATCGTAAGCTTGATGGTTTTAGGCCCATTAGTAACCCAACTTATGTTACTATAACTAGACAAGGAGCCTAATGGCCCATTTAGGCAATTATCACAATCCCAAGTGTAAGTAGCTCCGGGCAGAATAGAGCCGCTAGCAGAAAGATTTACCGAATTATTACTAATAGAATTAGCCAAGCATATTGAAGTACTAGAAAGGATAGAAGCAGTAACAATAGGAGTAGGATGAACTGTTACAAGAGTAGTAGTAGTATATCCACTACATATACCCGAAGTAAGAGTTAATTGTATAGTCTTAGTTCCGGAATTTGCCCAGCTTACAGTATGGGGGCCGGTAGTATTAGTAGCTATAGTTGTAGAAACACAACCGTCACAGCTCCAGGCAAAAGTTGAACTCGAAGGGGGAGTACCTTTAATGGAAATAATAGTTGTAAAGTTATTAGGAGGGTTGGGGTTAGCATTATCACAAACTGCGTTACTACTTACACCAAGTGAAGTATTACAAAAATTATTTCCCCCATTAGCATTAGCCAAAGCAAATCGAAGCGGACTAACAGTATTAATACTTCCATTAGAGGTAATTGTGTTATTAGCGCCACCACTACCAGGTCCTATATTTTGCCAATTACTTCCCTGTAATTGAACTATCCTAAGATTAGAAGGGTCTAGCGCAAGGTCTCCGCCACCATACCCCAGTGTAACACTATTAATACTATTTAATGTGCCACTGACTTGTATTTCATAGTAACGAATAGGTGAAACATAATTAAGTCCTCCTACGTAACTTGTACTTAGAGTAGTTGCCGGATTTTGAACTATCTGCGCTGTATAGAGAAGTGGAGTACTAGAAAAAACTCCGTTTAAAGTAATGGGCAAATAATCCGAGGGCGTACCCAGGGGGAAAAATAAAGTTTGGGTACCAGCAGGGGCAGAAATAGAAAAACTTCCAATGATATAAGAATTCGCGTTGCTTCCTACAACAGGAGACTGCATGGTTATTAAATTAGCATTGGTAGTATTAATTTTACCGTTTACCAGTGATAGGCTACCAACGATAGTAAAGTTATTAACAAGAGTTAAAGTTTTTCCACCGGCATTGAGGCTAAGACCATTAATTATAACAGTTCCATTAGAACTGATAAAAGTTAAGTTTTTGGAAACATTATAGTTTACAAAGTCATATGCCCCGGCATTAATTACAACAGTAGAATTATCAGGCGCATTATTAACAGCATCCTGAATTAATTTCCAGGGTTCTGTTTGGGTTCCGTTATAAGGCCCCCCCCAACCACCATCTACGTAATAGATTTGTGCCTTCAAATGCCCGATGAAAAAACAAAATAAGAACCCAAGTAAAACTACCCAAACTCCTTTTTGTAGGAAAAAGAAATTTGCTTCTTTGCTAAATCGCTCATTTAACTCTTCTATATGTGTATGTAATATATGTAATAATAGCAACTTATGTTCCTTTTCCCTATTTGAGCAAACCCTGCTACCAGTAGAAAATACGTGATGATTCATAGGTAATTTGATTAAAAAAATTAGTTATTGACTACTCCTGATAAGTTGCAATCAGATTTTTACAAGCAATAGCGACTTAAGTTAAGCATATAATTGTTTCCTACAAATCTACTAAAAAAACCGTGTAAAATTGTTTTGTGCCTAAAGTATTCGCACATAGCCAATTCTATAACCTTTAATTTTAAGATAAATTACTGATAATGAATAAAATTTATTTCAATTTGAAATTAAGCTAGCTTTCATAAAGCTTGCTGTTCTAAATTCCAAATAAGATAGGCTAAAAAAATACGTATAAAACCGTATTGATATTTTACTAGTTTTGTGTAAGAACAAAAAATTATCTACTTGCCACTAAAAAATACTATTTAAAGTGACTGAAGTTCTAAAAAGCACTCTCACGATGCAACAAGGAGAAGAGAATAAATTACAAGCTCCTAGCCAAAAATTAGGATTGATCCTACAACAATTACCTGCCACCCTATGGACTTGTGATTATCAGCTTAAAGTTACCTCCTACATGGGAAAACAAAATATTTTTCCAATGCTTAAGCAAATTGAGGGAATTTCAATCTATGAACTTTTTTCTTACAGTTCAGTATTAGAAAAAGCAATTCACTCACATCTAGCTGCTACCCAAGGTCAGAAAGCACATTTTGAATATTTTCTAGGGGAGCGAACTTATGAAGTATCTTTAGAGCCTATATTCGATGGTGAGGGTAATTCAATAGGCTGTATTGCGCTTGCTATAGAGGTAACTGAGCAAAAGCAAAATGAGCAAAAAATACGGTTAGCTTTAGAAAAAGCTCATGAACTAAACGAGTTAAGAAACCAGTTTATTGCAATGGCCTCTCATGAATTTAAAACACCCTTGAGCACTGTTTTGCTTTCCACCCAAATGCTACGAAAAAATTGGGATAAATGGCCAATTAGTAAAAGAGAAGAATACTTTGAGCGTATAGAGCAAGCAGTACACCATATGAACGAAACCTTGCAAGATATTATCACTTTAGGAAAAGCAGAAACTGAAACAACTTCTTTAACATGGCAAGAAGTCAATTTGGATCAATTTTTACTCGATATTATTTCAGATATTCGGGATGCTTATCATGAATTTGAGGTAGATATCCGCTATGAAAAAAATTGTGTACACGAAAAAGTATGCTTAGAGCCCCATATATCTAGGGTAGTATTAGTAAATATCTTAAGCAATGCAGTGAAGTATTCGGGATTTACACAAACAGTATACCTTAAAGCCTATAGCAATAAAGAAGCAATCCAATTTACAGTAGAAGACAAGGGAATAGGCATACCAGAAACAGAACTGAGCAAAATATTTGAGCCTTTTTACCGCTGTAATAATGTAAGTAACATAAAGGGCAGCGGCCTTGGATTATCAATTGTAAAAAAGATGCTAGAACTAGTAGGCGGAGAGATTATTGTTCAAAGCCAAGTGGGCAAGGGTACGGTGGTAGAAGTAATTTTTCCAATTAAAGACTGCACTTGTTAAAAATTATTTTTGGGCATCTAAATTACGAAATCCTGTAATAAGAATTTCCCAATCTAAAGCTAGGGAATAAGTTTGGGCATAAAGGCGATCCAAGCGCTCAAATTCAAGGTGATTTAACTTCCGCTTTTTTTCTGCTTTATTGAATAGAATCCGCATGTCTAATAGTCCATATTTCAGGCGGGGTAAATCGGGATTGTTATTTTGAATATACCCTACCAGGTGATAGCTTCCCCAAAAGACACGATATAAATTCCGAAGAGCCTGCCAAGGTTTGCGAAAAAGCCAAAATAAGAAGGGGAAGCATAAAATCAAAAAAAAACCCATTACACCGTCAAATATGCGCTTTTGAAACAAATACTCTGGTTTGCAAAGATTAGCAATTTGGGGCTGAAACTCTACACTAGTAAGGATAGTATTAGGACCAATTAGGTAGTCTGCAAGGGGCGGTACTATTTTGAACCCTATATTTTTATGAGCTAAGCGACTCATTTGCTCAATAATAATTCGCGTCGAAAGACTTTTATTGCAAAATATAATTTCTTCTATTGCATAAAAGCGAATTATTTCCTCTACCTGCGAAAGTTCTCCTAAACTAGGGAAAAGAGAAATGGTAGCAGCATTATTATTGCTAGTATCATTAGTATCAGGATATATATATCCGATTATTTGACAAGGATAATGGATTTCGGTTTCTAATAGCTGGGTCACTCGCTGGGCCTCTTCCGTATCTCCGATAATTACAACCCGTTTTCTTATCTTCTCATCCAATAAAAAATTGCCTGTTCTTATAAAATTAAGCAGTCCACGCAAAAAAGTGCTAATAAAAAAAGTAGCTAAGGCAAAAAATACAACAATAGCCCTTGAAAAATTAATATCTCGGAATATAAAGTTAAGTACTGCAATACAAATAAAGCCTCCTACAACCGCTGTTACAATATTCTTTAATTTATAAGGTCGCTTATAATTTTGAAATAAGGCTAAAAAAATAACAAAAATAATAGCATACAAAAACATGAGCCAATCTAGCAAAGAAGGGTAAGCACCTATTCCATTAGAATATTGAAAATATTTTTGCCAATAGTACTTTATAATAAATACACTGCTTCCCCAAATAAAGGCTCCCTCTAGAATAGGAATAGCACTTCTTTGCCAGAGTCTCTTCAAGATAGCAAGGCTAGCACGAAAATAAATTGCAAGCTGAATAAGAAAAATGAAAAGCGAAACTCTACCTTTTGCAAAGTGCTTTTTAGCAAAAATTAACATGGCATTGTAAAAAACCAGCACATAGTTCAAACTTCCTTTTTTTGTACTTTCACCTTTATAGTGAATAATACGAGTATCGGCAAAATAGTAATTTTTATAGCCTGCTTGCGTAATACGATAAGAAAGGTCTATATCTTCGCCATACATAAAAAAAGTTTCATCTAATAGCCCTATTTTATCTAGTACTTCCCTTCGGATAAGCATAAAAGCTCCCGAAAGTACATCCACCACATGCGTTTGATTAGGATCCAAGTAGGTAAGATGATACTTTCCAAATTTTTTACTTTTAGGAAATATACGCGATAAACCAAAAACTTTATAGAAAGCCACCCAGGGAGTAGGGAGTGCTCGTTTAGATTCTGGCAAAAACTCACCCCTGCCGTTAAACATTCTTACGCCTAAAGCACCGCATTGAGGGTTTGCTTCCATAAAAGCAAGCGTTTTTTGGAAGGTATCTTCCTCCACTACCGTATCAGGGTTAAGTAATAAAATATACTTTCCCTTTGCTAGCTTAATGCCTTGATTATTAGCTCGCGAAAAGC
>JANWXU010000119.1 GCA_025057395.1 Bacteroidia bacterium
ATTTCTATAGCATGGGCTTCCAGTTCAAAAGTTTGATTTTCCAAAAAGCTAGGAATAGCAAAAGAAATACTCACCTGTTCAAGAGTTCCTCGAACTCCTAATTCAGGTATCACAAGTAAGCCCGTTCCCGTAGGAACGGGTCTTATTGATACATTAGTAGAATGCCTATAATTTTTTGAATTAGTATCTAGATTTAGGTGGCGGAAACAACTTTGCGAGGGTAAGCGGTACTTAAAAAAAAGCCACACTGCGTCATGGTTAGGAGGTAACTGTTGACTAATGGCAAAATTAGTATTATTCCAACTATTTTCCCATGAAAGGACTATCGCTATTTCCCTGCCCTGGCTTACTTCTAAAGAATGAATCTTTACATTATTCGCTTTTGTTGTGCCTCCTAATACTAACATTAGCCATAATGAGAGCCCTATTATCATTTGTATCATTTTACCATTATTGGTGCTTGCAGTAGAGATACTCCATGGCTAGATAAGCGAAGTAAGTAAACCCCCGGGCTTTGTAAAGAAGTAGGTAGCTTTACTAAAATATCCTCTTGCTCTAGAGGAGATAAAAGTTCTATTTTTTCTATTGTTTTTCCATTAAGTTCTAAAAATTCTAGTTGTAGAGGCAAGTGTGGTATTAGAGAAGCCAAAGCTATGTGAAAATTAGGATTTGTTTTAGGAACAGGATTAGGATAAATTACTGGCTTATAAAGCATTAGGTTTTGTAGCTCTGTGTTCATATTGGTAACAATAGAAGGTTTAAATTTAACTTCTGCAGTATCGCTTTTTCCGTAATTTGCAATTACAAGTTGCAAAATTAAAGAATCCTCTTGTAGTACATTATTTAAGTTCAATTGTGCATGAAAAGTAGTATCGCTAGTATTGGCAGTAAACTGAACTCTATGATTAATAGGCCGACGTGCCTTATTAAATAAGGTCCACTTTTGGGTATAAAAGGTTCCTTTAGATTGATTTTCAGCATATATTTCATTATTAGGTTTTACTTGTATGCGAAAAGCTGCTTGGGGTACTTTTTCGTAGTGAATAGCTAACGCCTCTGGCGAAATACCTACATTAAAACTATTAATAGAACTACCCTGGGAAGAAAATATGTAAAGAGTTCCAAAAGAAAAATAATCTGTTCGAGTAAGGTAAATATTACGGCTTGTAGTATCTAGAGTGCCAGCAGCAAACTTGCCCTGAATAGGTATAATTCTTATTTCATTTGTATTAAGGTTAAGAGAAGCAATATTTTCGTTTTCAGTTTCGAAATAACAGGTTCCTTGGATACAGCCTAAAATTTTTCCCTCAGAATTTATAGGTAGGCTGAAACTATAAGTCATGTTATTTGTAAGATAGTGCTTAATAAAAGTTTTGGCAACACCATTAAAAGTAAAAATAACACTATCTGTAACCACAATGCCATTAGCTCCTGCACCTGTGGTTTCTAAAGGAATTGTTTTTTCGATTTGATAATTTTTGAGATTAATTACTGTTATAAACCCTAAAGTATCTGCATAAACACCATAAGGGGGAAATTGATCAACCTTTCCTTTTTGATTATGGGTTACATAGAGTCGGTCTTTATATACAAATATGCCTTTGCACCAATGAGGTATTTGTGGAAAAGCTATTTTTCTTTGTAAAGTAGTAGCATCTAAAATTTCTAGGAAGTTGTCTCTGGCTCCAAATCCTTTAGCTACAATTAAATCATTTTTATATAGGGCTAAATTTTGTATACCGCGGCACACTTGTTTTTGCAATTGCTTTAAGCTATGCGCGTCATAACTAAGCAGGAAAGTATCTGCACTGCCGAAAAATTTTCCATCTTGGCAAAGCGCAGCGTTAGTATAATTACCAGGCATTGAATCGAAATAAAAAAAGCGATTTTCAAGCGGACGCCAAACACCCATACGTACTTGGTTGTCTGGTGTTAAAAACCTGCCTCCGCTAATAACAAATACTTGATTAGTGTGCATTTGTGCACTAACTTCGAAATTATTGAGTAATAACCCAATAACACCAAAGATTAAGTAGAACCTTGGGATTGTTTTCATTTTTTTAATTTTTAAAAAGATACTTGTATACAAAATTCATGTTGTCTACCGGGCATAGGTCGCTGTGCTATAACCATATAACTAGCATTAAAGAGATTGGAAATTCTATAATGGAGATATAGGTTTTTTAAGGGCTTAAGCTTAGAAGAAGAATTCTGAAAAGTAAAAAGTATATTGCCTAATGTAAACGCAGGCAAATATTCATGATTATCACTAGAAATGAAGCGAATACCTGTAAAGGTTTGATAATAGCGTATAGTAAAGTATTTCCATACAGCCGTGATTTCTGCTTGTGCTGTGTGTAAGGGGGTATAGATGAGCTGTTTGCCCAAAGCGTGGTCGTTTGCAAACCGTACTTTTTCATTAGTACTTTTGCAAAAGGTGTATTTTCCACCTCCTTGCAAAGTAAGCTTTTGTATTTTTTGACTTATATTAAGGATTACTTCTGCCCCTCTTGCCCAAACTTTTTGTAAATTTTGAGGTTGCCAATAATTTTGAGCAGGTAGCCAAATAATCCAGTCGTTCACCCAATTAGAAAAGGTACCTATTTGAAGCTGAAATTGGGTAAGGGATAAAATTTTATTTTTCCAATCACTTAAAAGCTCAAAATTCCAACTAGTTTCGGGCTTCAGTGCCAAATTTCCGCCTGGCTTCCAGTATAAATCATTAAAAGTAGGAAAACGAAAACTCCTTGCTAATAAGCTAGTAATACGAATTTTGGCATTTTGGTATTGTAAACTAATCTGGCCTGAGGGCGCATAGATTCTTGCATCAATACTTTCCATGCGTGCTTTTAGACCTAAGCAAAAAATTTGTTCGTTCTTATAATGATACTCAAGCTGGAGACTAGACCATATAAAAGAACGCCATTGTTGAGGTTTATTTTCTCCATAACCTTGTGCCTGTGCTTTTTGAAATTGCCCACTAGCTCCTGCTAGCACTTGCATTTGTATTTGGGGGGATTTGAAAAATATTTTTTGTCTGAATTCACTTTCAAGCCAAAACGTTTGAGCACGATTATCCGAAAAAATATTGGCTAGCGGATCTTCGTAATAAATATTTTCAAGCTGGTAAAAAAATTTGAGTTGGACTCCTATTAGATTCGAAGGTTCTTTTCTGTAGTTTAGTAGTACTCTGTGTACTTTATCTTTTTGAATCGCTCGCGCGACAGGTACTGAAAGGATAGGAGGAATTTGCCGAAATGCTTCTTGTAACCAGAGATGAAAAGAAAGTGCCTGCCTTTTAGCAAAAACGAGGTAAGTTTCATTCAAAATGCCCTTGGAAAGAGCAAAGGCATTGGTTTGGATTTGCCAGGGATTGCCAGCTATAGAAGTATTTCGAAAAGGAAAGTTATTTTGAGCTTGATTATAAAAAAATTTCAGTTGGTTAGTAATTTTTTTTCCCTTCCAGGCTAAGAGGCCACTTGTTTGATGCTGTCCAAAACTTCCTGATTGTAAGCTAAAATTTACGTTAAAGCCTTTTTTAGACAGGTTAGGTTGGCTATTCAGTAATAAGCTGCCGCCAATGCTGCCACTACCCCAATAGGCACTGTTGCTTCCCAATTCAATTGTAATTTCTTCGAAAAAATGAACAGGTAGGAGCGAGAGGTCGCTTACTCCATTCATATTGCTCAGTAGGCTTATACCATTCCAGAGAATATTATTTTGTGTAGAAGCACTTCCCCGAAAATTAAGTGTAGCTAGGCTATAATTTCCATAAGTACGAATAGCGTATAGGCCTTGAGCTTGCAAGAGCTCTGTTAGGGTAGTATTACGAAAGGCCTTTTGGAATAGCGAGTCTGTAACCAAGCGCTGCCTATAAAGAATATTTAGTTGGCGGTAAGTTTCGATACGAACAGTAGGGAGGGAATAAATATTAGTATCTTGCCCCTTAGCTGAAATAAGCAGTAGATAAAAAAGACTAGTACATAGACAGCAATCTTTATAACGCATATTATCCAAAGAATTGAAAAATAATAGGGATATAGCACTGCTGCCTGTACTATGGAAAAAAATAAGGTTTTTATTTTCCACTTGCTTCAATGCTTTTATCCCCGAAAGCATTGTCGCTAAAAATGTAGGCAGGTCTTCTGACTTGTTCCCTGCATTGCGCCTTCCCGTTTTTTCCTAACAGTGGCTCAATTGCAATGCAGTTGATAGAAGGAACTTACAGCTGCGGGTACAGTCCCGGATTTTCACCGGATTCCCTTTTCAACCCTTTTAGCAGAGTACCTACATTTTCTCCACGACTTGCTACAAATATAAATAATTTTTTCTTATTTTCTTATTTCGATTGCTTTTGTTTTTTTCCTAGCTGCATGACTTTTAGCAAAATTTAAGGAATATTAAAGCGGATGCATGAACACATGGAGTATGTGATTTATCTCTTTTGTAAATAAGAGGATTTTTTAAGGATGGCAGTAGGTAGGACAAATTCTACTGGCAATACTACGGCAAAAGCAGTGGTAGTACACTTGGAGATATTATTGCGGTTGCATAACTTGTAAAACATAGTTTCAAATAGCAAGACTTATGGCTATAAGGAAGAAGGAGGAAGCAATGGAAAAAAGAGAATTAAGAGGATTACAAAGCAATTTTGGGCAGATGGCTAGAATATAGAAAATATTGATAACCTAACTTATAGGCTTATAAATATCAAATTATAAAATTTAAAAATGTAAGTATCTTGAAAAATATAAATATATTAACCTGTGATACAATCTTTTTTTACTAAAAATTTGTAAATAATTTTTTCCATAGATATAAAATATTTTATACCTAATTGAAATTTTTAGATATGTTCCAATCAAGAAGTAAATTTGAGAATTATATAACACTTTTCATAGTTACTTTAGTTGTAGCACTTTTTGTTACTATTAATCAACGCCGTGAAGGTAAAATAAGCAAAGGTAAGTCGGATTCAAAAATCGCTGAGCAAGAAGCTACCCCTCCTACCCAAGATGACCACCTTACCTTAGGAAACCCTAGCAATGCCAATGCAAACGATAGCGAAAACTTACTTCTTCGTAAGCCACAATACGCGCTTTCCTACAATTGCTTGCTAAACCGGGCAAACTGGGTAGCTTGGCACCTAAGCAGAGCGTGGTTGGGAGAAGTAGATCGACAAAATAATTTTCGAGCTGATGAAAGTTTGCCTAGAAGTTGTTCTAAAGTGAATATGTACGACTACACGGGTAGTGGTTTCGATCGGGGGCACCTTTGCCCCTCTGGAGATAGAACTAGAAATCCGAGAGACAATTCTGCTACTTTTTTAATGACTAATATTGTACCCCAGGCGCCGCTATTAAACCGAGGCGTTTGGGAAAAACTTGAAAGCTACTGTCGTTTGTTGGCATTAGAAGGAAACGAGCTATATATCATCGCTGGTGTTTATGGAGAGGGAGGCGAGGGTAGTGAAAGGAGTAACTGTAAAAAAAAAGTGAATGAAAGTACTACTGAAACTAGTGGAGATTCCAAAAGGAAAAAGTTGTGTAGGGAAATTGGGAAAGACGTCAAGATTAGTGTGCCGGCGCGGTTTTTTAAGATTATTCTCATATTGCCTAATGGAGAAAATGATTTGCAGCGTATTTCTGAAGCCACAGAAGTGATAGCTACCGACTTTCCTAACTACCAATTACCAGAAGAAGAACCATGGGAAAAATATCAAGTTTCTATAGAGCAAATTGAAAAGGCGACAGGATGGAAATTTTTTACAGCCCTACCTCCGAAGCTGCAAATAGTGCTGAAAGAAAAAACTAAACGCAAAGCTCGACTCCTACCTCCTATTTAAGTTATTTTTATCTAAGGTTGGTAATAAACAATTTTTTATCTATGAAAAAAGAGATTCGAGGTAAATTTCGTGTTCTTTATTTTTTAGGAGTAAGTATAATTTTGCTTTTTGCTTGTCAAAGGGAGGAATTTGAAGATAAGTCCTCTTCTAGAGAAACTCCTTTGCCTCCTAATGACCATCTTAGCTTGGGAAATCCTAGTAATGCCAATACTAGCGATAAAGATAATTACTTAATGCGTAAGCCGCAATTTGTTCTATCTTATAGTTGTAGTTTGAATAGGGCGCAATGGGTAGCTTGGCACCTTAATAGCGCTTGGTTAGGGACTACTGATAGGCAAGATAACTTTCGTCCTGATCCTGATTTGCCTTCTGGTTGCTTGCAAGTTACTACTCATATGTATACCAGTAGCGGTTTTGATAGAGGGCATTTGTGCCCTTCGGCAGACCGAACCGCAACGCTAGAAGATAATTCCGCCACTTTTTTGATGACCAACATTGTACCGCAAGCTCCCCAACTGAATCGAGGCGCTTGGGAACAATTCGAAAGCTATTGCCGCTCCTTAGCACGGCAAGGAAATGAACTATACATTTATGCTGGTGTTTATGGGGAGGGAGGTACGGGAAGCAATGGCTACCGCACTAAAATTTCTAATAATCGTATTTCGGTACCTAGCCGCTTTTATAAAATAGTACTTGTACTTTCGGAGGGCGATAACGATATAAAGCGCATCACAGCCAATACTCGAGTAATAGCTATTGATATGCCTAATGAGCAAATAGAAAGCCTAAAATGGCATACTTACCGCGTTTGTGTAGATCAAATTGAAGCCGCTACAGGATTCAACTTTTTTTCTAATTTACCTGTTGAGCTACAAAATAGCTTAGAAAGTAAAGTAGACAACGTAACAATTATGTAATTTTTTATTTAGATAGGCAAGATGAGGCGTTAGAAACTGTTATCCTCTTCTTATTTTTAAAAAAAAATAAGGGCTACTCTAGAGTAGCCCTTATTTTTTCCTCCTATTGCTTTTTATTGCTTTAAGAACTTAGCATGGTAAGTTTGATTTTGCCAGGCGGCTTGCAAAGTATATATACCTGGTGCTAGACTGGATACTTCTAAAGTAGTTTCTACATTTCCTTGGTCGTCACTTTGTAATTCATAACTTTGGGCAAGGCGTCCAATTGCGTCAACAATTGATAAAGTTCCTTTTTGTTGGGGAGGTAAAGCACTGAGGTGCACGCTAAGCTTTTGAGTGGTAGGATTAGGATAAAGGTATACTTCTTTTGTTAGTGTTTGGTTTTTTTGTTTGGCGGATAGTGCAGGCCTATATATTAACTCAAAGCCTTCGCTTGCTTCAAAAAAGCCTGTTCGGAAGCGAATAAGTGCACTATTAGAACGAGTAACCAAAATATTGCCATCATTAGGTAATCGACTACCACTAAAACGACCTAGAAGGGAATCGTTAGGAGTTTCACCATCAAAGATTTCTACATAATCTCCTTCTACAGTGCGGAATTGTACAAAGTTGAGTTGTATAGGGCGTGTACTTTGAATAAGCCATTGGCAATTGAGTCCTAAACTATAGGGTTCTATGCCGCTGCCATCGGTAATTCTTCCACTAGGGGCTCTAAGTATTTGAGTACCCGAACAATGGGGACGTCCAGTACTAATACGAACTTCATCTGAAAATGGTGTTACAGTTCCAGCTAAACAGTAGGCACGCGCACGAATTTGATAGTCTACAAAAGGCTGCAGCCCACTTAGCCATGTGTATTTGAAGCCGGATAAAAGACTAGTATCTCTTTCTTGAGCAGGTAGAGTAATCCAGTTACGGGAAGTTAAAGGCTTATAAGAGATTTCATAAGTTCTTACACCTGGCTGATGTTGCCAGTATACGAAGATAGAATCTAGGGAAGCAATGGCATACAGACGTGGAGGTGTGCAAGTACCTAGAGTATTAGTAGTAAACTGCTGGATATTGCTCCAGGGAGAAACAATATCTGCACCACAGATACTACGAATTCGTACTTGGTAGCGGCTAGCGGGAGTAAGTTGTACAGCATAAAATACAGTGTCGCTAGTGAGAAAAGGACCGCGCCAAATTTCTTCGTCTGTAGCTTTATAAGCAATTTGGTAGCGTCGGGCATTAGGAGTGGGGCTCCACCGAATTTCTGCGGAATAACTAGCAGGTAAAATTTTTAAGTCAGTAGCTGGCGGCCTACAAGGCTGAAAAGTATTGGCTGAAAAATTCAACGAGAAACCTTTGCCTTCTATACTTCCATCCGTAACAAAACGTACTAATACGACGCCTTGTGAAGAAATCCACTCTCCTTGTGGTGCTGTATTTCCACTTAATCTAGCTAAAGACGGGGCATCGGTGGTAGGGCCATCGTAAATTTCAACGAAGTCAAATCCTCTTTCGGTATCTAACCAATTGAAACTAATGCGGATGCTATGGGCATTAGGCGGCTGAATTAGCCAACGGCAATCGGCATTAGCACTATAGAGGGCGGCTGAATCAGGAGAATCCATTATAATACCGGCAGCATCATAAATAATTTGTATTCCACTACAGCTGGGGGGGCTATTTGTTTGGAAAAATGCTGGCAAGCTCCAGTCGCTCAAAATACCCTTACTACAAATAGCTCGCACTTGCACTTCATATTCTGCACCTGGCTCTAAGCCTAGGAGCTCAAAAGTGGAAGTACTAAGGGTTAGGGGCTGTCTCCACGTACTTCGGCTAGTTAGGCGCCAGCGAATTTGATAATTTTCTACCCCATTGATTCTACGCCATTCGATACGAGCACTTCGCTGACCTGTTGCTACAGCACTTGTAATTTCAGGTTGTAAGCACTGCATTGTAAAAAAGTAAGAAGAAGACCATGCGGAAGGCTCTCCGCCTATCTCCCTTTGGCACAGAGCGCGTACACGTACTTCATATTCTACCCCTGCTTGCAAATTAGGCAGAATAAAAGAGTTTTCTTCCGTATATTGGGTAGTGAGCCAAGGAGAACCATCGTTGGATCGCCAGGAGATTTGGTAAGCGTAAGCATTGCCTATTTCATTCCAAAAAACTGTGGCGCTTAGGGCATCGGATTGAAGGCTAACGATGGTTTGCGGTGAATTACAGATAGCTGTTGAAAGGGTTTTAAACTGAATAGGCAAGGACCAGGAAGAAGCCAATGAGTCTGTACAAACGCTGCGTACCCGAACTTGATATTCGGTGCCCGGTAATAGCTGTAGCAAGTTAATATAATTATTTGTCGTGGCTATTAGTACACTCCAATCTCTTTCGTTGGCAAGTTTATAATTTACTTCGTAGCGCCGTACTTCTGCTACAGGCTCCCAGCGTACGGGGGCAGAAATACTACCTGGGGCTGCAGATAATCCTTGGGGAGTGAGGCAAGCTCGAGGAATGCTAAAGTATTCCAGACGAAAGCCTTCATCTACAATAATGTAGTCGGAAACAAAACGAACTGTTACAACTCCCGTGTTAGAAACAATGGTATAATTAGGAGCTGTTCTGCCGCTGAATCTAGCTAAGAGAGTGCCGCCTAAGCCTTCACCTTCATAGATTTCTACAAAGTCATAGTCTTGCTCTGTTTTCAATTCGGTAATACGAATGCTAATACTAGCGGCACCTGCAGGTTTTATGACCCAGCTGCAATCGAGATTATTGTTGTAGGTTTTGTTGCCGCTGCCATCAGTGATTTCTCCACTGGGGGCGGTGAGGAGAGTGAGTGGAGTACAAGCTGGTGGAGGCGGCGCTAAAGACAAGCCATTGACATTTTCAACTATTTTTCCATCGGGTGAGAGCCATTCTTTTAGTCGGAAATTGGCGTTAGAGCCATTGTAGTATGCCCAGGCTAGTTTTCCTACGAAGCAACGGTTGAGGTAGCCCGGACAGATAGGTGTTTCTGGCTCGAAGCCACTGATGATGCCTGCTATTCTACCGCTTTCATTAAAGAGAGGCGCACCGATGGAGCTAGATTCTATCGTTCCTACTTGCCATCCGTTGACGCGCCAATGGGCGCCTACGGGAGTGGTGATAGTTTGTGCTCCTTTTTGCCAGGCAATGCTGCCTACAGGAAAGACTCTTCTATCGGTAAGGGCAAATTTTTTGATATCGCCCGCAGGATGGTGGATGCTAAAAGCGGTTCCGGGATTATTATCGCCGTTATCCCAGGGTGCATAGTGCACTTGGATATAATTTTGGGGGGCATCTGTAAGTTCTACCAAGCCCACAAACGTTTCAGGGTTGATTGCTAGCACTTGAGCTCCGCGTAAGGAAAAAGTTCTTGGGGAAAAATCGTTTTCGCAGGTGGGTGATTGGTAGTTAAAAAGAAAGATAGCATCGGCTACTCCTTGTTCGATGCAATTGGCATGGGTTAGTACATAAGGGGTACCATCATTACGGGTAGTGTTGATAAGTGTACCACTACAAAGGGCAGTACCGCTATTTACTATAATCAAACATACGGCTTTTTGCAATTCTTGCCATCTAGCTGCCACGGGACAATTAATATTTACATTACATTCTTGGCTTTCTCCCTCTGCCTGAGTGCGGGGAGTAGACTGGAAGAAGATATCACGATAGCCATATACTACTGCGGAAAGTTGGATCTGTCCTTGTCCCTTAACGGAAGCAGGCTCATAGTATTCTAAGATAGCACTTGCGCCCTTGAGGGGTTCTGTAGAGAATTTTTTATCGGGTGCGTTATTGGCGTGGGTATAGGCTCCTAATACATGAGATCTATCTTGCGAAAAAATGTACAAGCTAGCGCCATGGGGCAGATTAAATTCATTGAACAAAAAGCTAAGAGAATATGCGCTAGGGGCTTCTATTTGCATACGCCATACCCTATTTCCGTTTTCTAGTTCTACCCAGTTACCTGCATTTGATGGATTATACCTAACGGGGATAAGAGTTCCGAAACGGAAAGGGGCTCCTTGTTGTGCACGTTGCACATCTTCTTGCAGTAGTGCTTGGACATTTACTGTTGGTAGTGTGTATTTAGGAATTGAGAATTGTTTCAAAAGGGGGTGTTTATAGCTGAGGGGGCTACCCCCTTTATTAATTTGCGAGTGCAATGGCGCAATACTGAGCAGATGCGCTCCTATGCAGAAGTAGATTAGATGTTTAAGTAGCTTCATTTGATGAATGATTTAATGATTTTAGGTGATAATAGATATTACAAATTTGAAAGATTTCAATTAAAAAAAGAAGTATAATATTGTTTAAGTATTTTTCATCGACCTCTCCCCAAAAATGCATTCTTTAAGCAGTTTGAGGGGAGGTATTTTGTATATGTTTGATAATCAATGCAAAATTTTTCATCGACCTCCTCGTAAAAAATGCATTTTGGTAGGTCGACGAAATTCACAGGGTACTTTTTTAGGTATAATAGGGACTTGTGGAAAAATTTTTTTAGTAAAGTTGTGATAATCAATCGGATAGTGAGACGAAGTTTGTAAATTTGAGGTCAGAATGACGGGTTTTAATCGGACCGTAGCGGAATTGAAAGCCAGGTCACTAACAGGGTTGCCCGTCACCTGCGCACCGTTTTAATCGGACCGTAGCGGAATTGAAAGACAGATCCGACAAGCCCTCC
>JANWXU010000011.1 GCA_025057395.1 Bacteroidia bacterium
AAAAATGTTTTAAGCACCCTACTAAAAAAGTTACCCTTCCTTTAAGGAAGGGTAACTTTTTTAATTATTATTTATTTATGTTTACGGTTAATCAACTCGAATTTTAACGGTGGTATTTATAGTATGTCCAAAGATTTTTAGTAAATACCAACCCTTAGGAACACTGGAAATATCCCAACTGAATTCATTAACCCCTTCTATAGCCTCTAATGTACGCTGACTAACTTCTCTTCCTGTTAGGTCAGTAATCACAGCATGCAGCGTTTGTTGCTCGTTGCTATGGTATAGAGCTGTGAATACACCCTGCGTAGGATTAGGATAAACAGTTATAGAAGTAGCTTGATTTGCAGAGGGCCAGCTTTTTTGAATAATGCCGTTATTATTAAACTTTACCTCCGGAGACCAAGCTGAGCCATAAGCATTGCACCGAGAACGTATACGAATGCTATATATTTCTCCGGGAATTAAATTATCTACTATATAAAAAAGTGAGTTGGTGGATATGTTTACATTAGTCCATATAGCATCGTTTCTATCTACCCGAAAAGCAACAATATAGCGATTAGCATCAATAACGGGGTTCCATCTAGCGGTTACACTAGTGGGAGTAGGACCCGGCTCTACGCTAAGATTTAGCGGATAACTACAACCCTCTAGAGTTCTAAATTCAATTACACCAGAAAAGTCAGAAGCAATTCCTTCACCACATAAGGAACGTACTCTTACTACATAACTAGTGCCTCCTACTAAGTTAGTAAGTAGTACTTGGCTTATATTTGTAATTATCTTTTTTTCTATGGGGGCGCCTACTTCACTCCAATAGACTTCATACTCAATTGCGTTAGGTGAGCCCTGCCAGGTGATTACTGCATCGTTTACTGTTAGATTTTGCAGGCGCAGCAAGATGGGGGGGCCACAAAATACATCGGCCTCTGTGGTAAACCTTGCTGGTTCTGACCACGCTGTTGGAGCATTATCTGCGCAAACTGCTCTTACACGCCATTCGTAGCCGGTGCTTGTTTTTAAGCCAGTAAGGTGGGCATGCGCAGTACTTGTTATAAGGCTTGTCCAGCTACTGCTATTCCAGTCTCTATATTCGACTATGTAAGCAATAGCACCATTAATAGGAGACCACCTCAAATGGCTAGATACTCTTCCTACTTCAGTGCTAAGATTGGTAGGCTTCTTACAGCTAATTTGGTAATTAGCACTCCATCCATTACCACCTTGTGCACTGCGTACTACAAAATACACCAGCAAGCTTCCGCCGCTGCTAGTTATAGTAGGGGGAATCTGATTGCCTGTATATGCACCAATTAATGGCGAAGTTGTGCTTGGCCCATCAAAGATAAAAACTTGGTCTTGCTCGTTAATATTAAAACTAGAAAAATTGAGTGTAATAGCCTCGGCTTGGGGGGGCTGAATTAGCCACTTACAAAGAGTACCCGGGCGATAGTCTTCAATACCACTACCATCGCTAAAGGAGCCGGAAGGCGCAGTAAGTATAGTTTCTCCACTACAGAAATTAAATTGAGGTACAAAGGACGTATAGACTGCATTCCAACCTGCAGCGTTAATTTTGTCGTCAGTGATGAATTCTACTAGCATTGCTCCACTACTAGAGCGAAGTACAGGCGGTAGAGCATTTCCACTAAAGGTTCCTAAAAGGGGCGAGGAAGTGGTTGGTCCGTCGTAAACATTTACTACATCTCGGAACCTTTCAGTTTGAAAAGAAATAAAATTTAGCTCAATGCTTTGGGCTCCTTCTGGTTGAATGAGCCAATAGCAACGAGTATTGTCAGCATAGTTATTATTGCCGCTTCCATCATTAAAGCTGCCAGCAAACGAAGTTAAGCGAGTAGTTCCAGAACAGAAATCATAGGCTCCTGTAATTCCACTAACAATTAAGGCAAAATTTTGATATCCTCCTTGTAATTTCCCTTTATGGCGAATAATAATTGTATAATCTCCTGGCATTGGATTAGCGATCCATACTTTTTCCACATTATCTCGAAAATTATCACCTGTGGTAGCAGGATAAGAAGGAAAGGCGGGATTTAGTACCCAAGGGCTATACGTAACACCATTTCCTTCAATGCGTATGTCTAGGTCGTTAATAAGCATTAAATTAGTAGGATTAAGCTGGGGGGATACGGGAATGCCCGCAGGGTCTGTCCAAGCCAAAGTAGCCCATAATGACCGGAATCCATTTGATCTTACCCGGATTCGAATAGTTTGCCCCTCTTCTAATGTACCTTCTGTAATCAAGTGGTCTAAGCCTGTGTTATTAATTACTTCTGCTGCTTTACTAATATTTAGAACCCCATGTCCAAATTCATAATCAGGTCCCGGAAAGTTACCGGCTTCATCGGCAGTGTGAATAGCTAAAGCTTTTAGAGTATTAGCTTTCATAGGTGCTCCATACTTTTTGGAATGCAGTTCTTGGAGCAGCAGCAGAGAGCCTGTCACACTAGGCGTAGCAAAAGAGCTTCCGCTTTCTACCCGATAACTATTATCTGAACTTCCCCAAGTAGAATAAATACTTTCACCGTTGGCTACAATGTCGGGTTTAATCCTTCCGTCGTCTGTAGGACCCCAGCTGCTAAATTCAGTCATTCTCACAAGTTGCGGCAAGCGGTAGCCCTGAGGTAAATCATCGATAGCCCCTACAGTAAGCACATTTTTAGCAGTAGCTAAAGAATTAATACAATCGTATGGGCCATCTGGATTTCTAGGTTCAGTGCTAGTGCTAAAGTTGCCCGTACGAGGGTCGATGATAAAATAAGGCTCCCCTGGTGGGGGTCCACTTTCGCCCCTATCGTTCCCAGCGCCAATTACAAATAGATGATAAGGGGCTAGTCTTAAAAATTCATCTATGCTTTGAGCTTGTTCATCATAAAAACCAAAGCGGTAATCCGTACTAGGGCTAATGCTAGGATCGCCGAACCAAGCCCAAGATTCACTTCCATTAGGTAGTTGAAATTTTACCCAGCCAGTAGCAGCTCCATAGGAGTGATTAGAAATAAGAATACCCTCTGAAAGTGCTTCTACTAGTTCGGAGCCTACATTATTAAAGTCATAGGCATGAAGTTGAGCTTTATAAGCCATTCCTTGGGCGCTTGGGTCTATACCTGCTGCTACCAATGTTCCTGCTACGTGAGTAGCATGATCTGTTACTTCTGGGGTATAGTCTTTTTGTACAACTCGGCCCTGAAATTCCTGGTGGGTAGTGCGTACTCCTCCCCCATCCCACATAGCTAGTTTATAGCCTTCGCCGGTTAAATCCAAGCGGTCTTGCCCTCCGGGCCAAACTCTAGAGGTGGAAATAGTATGTGCCGCATCTCTATTGGCTGTAAGAAAGTAAACGGGCCGCCCTCGTTTATCTAGGCGGATAAGCTCTAAAACATTACCATTAGTTAAGCGAACACGTGTAGGCCACTGATGAATAGCCGCTCGACTTACCGCATTATTTTTTTGAGAAATTTCTTGAATTTTAAGACTGCTCGAAATTCTTTTGAGCGCGGTAACATTCGTTTCTTTAAGTATAGTAGAGCTTACGCTTTGGGGTTGGGCTAGCGAAGTATTGCTCCAGATAATTCCAAGCGCAAGAAAAAGCATTGATATTTTTTTCATAACAAACCGGGTATAATTTTGGTAGATAGATGGCTAATAAGATATTTAAAATTATTTAAGTAATAAGCAAAAATAGGTAATAAGGAACGAATTTCAAAAATACAAGAATAATTCATGGTTGGGCATGTCGTTTTCAAAGAAAAAGTATAAATTTTAATTTTCGGTTTTATCTACAAATTTAGGTACGTGGAAGTATTCTGAGTCTTTAGCTGGAGCATTTTGTAGAGCCTCCTCTCGCGTAATAAGTAGTAAGGGGGTATCTTCTCGAAAGTGGTTACTTCCCGCAGTAATATGAATTAGTGGCTCTACCCCTTGGGTATCTACTTCATTAATTAGGCTTACAAATTCCAAAATTTTTTGCAAGTCTTTTTTGATCTCTTCTCTTTCTTCGCCCGCAAATTCTAAGCGTGCAAGGGTACAAAGTTTGTCAATCAATTCGTCATTAATTTCCATATGTGCAAAGATTATGGTATATGGTTTGAAAACATTGTTCTTTAATTATAGATAAGTTGGGCATACTAATGCCCTGCACCTGTATAGGCTTATCGATAATAACAGTAACCGAAGAACAGGGACGTAATAAAAATCTACCATCATTGCTTAAGGCTTGCTCTGTGTGAAGAAGCGTTACAGGAACAATAGGTACCTGGTTTTGAATGGCTAGAATAAAAGCTCCATCCTGAAATTCTCCAAGTTTTACATTCTCTGGATGCTTACTGGTACCTTCGGCATAAATAAAAATTGAATCGCCTTCTTTTAGTTTTTGGCTAGCTGCAATAAGTGCTTTTACTCGAGCCATTTTACTTTCTCTTTCTACTAATATATGCAATTTTCGATACATAAATCCAAAGAGGGGAAGCTTTCCCAGTTCTGCTTTGCCAATGAAGCGGAAGGGCTGAGCAATAGCTACGTAACAAATAGGAATATCTAAATAACTTCTATGGTTGGAAACAAAAATCCATTTTTGTTTATAATCCAGGTGAGCTCTGTCAATTATTTTTACTCGAATTAAGGCAGCAGTAAGTATTACTTTGCCCCATATTTTATTGAGCCAATGACCAATTCGAAAATTTTTTTGATTTTCGTGTTTCCTAAGAGTAATATAATAGATAGGATATAAAAGGATATAATACCCTACAAACCAAATGCCAAACCAAATACTCCAAATTCTTCGGAAAAGGAAAGTAAGAAAGGGTAATTTTTTTTTAGTTATATTTTCTTTGTCCAAACCAAATTTCGTTAAAGTTAATACCTATTACAAAACGGTAGTTAGTTTCACGGATTAATTCTTTTTCTAAAGTTCCTCTTTGCTTAATTTCTAAGCCTAAATTAATACGAGAAGGGATTCGAATATTTAATGGAAAACCTATTCCTAGGGTAAAATGCCATGCTTGTATGGGTTGTCCTTTTAATTTCAGGTAAGTATTTTCCCAGCCTCCGCCTATGCGATAGGCTGTTCGAGCAAAAAGCGACTTTGAATCTTGGAAATTAGGAATCCATTCTCCACCCGCACAAATACTTAAACTTAAGCCCAGAGACTCATTTGCTGAACGAAGCCTAAAGTCTTTCCAATCTTGAGCCTGGATATCTAATCCTATTGAATAGTGTAAGAATTTTTCGATTGCTAGGCCCCAGCTATATTTGATAGGCAAAGAAAATGTTTGTGAACTAGGCTCGCTGAGGGGCTGGATTAAACGGAGTTCCTTAGGATTCAAAGGTACACTTTGAGTAGTGATATCTAGAAGGTTACGATATTGGTATAAAGCGGACGACTCAGTGAAGCGTATAGCAGGAGCAAATTCTATAATGGCTCCTATTCGATAGAAAGTTTCTCTAGAAATAATTTTAAGGGTATCTGAGAAAATAGCTCCCATTTGATAGGATAACCCTCCAAAGGATTGCTCCCTGACAAACACTTTGGCAAAAGTAAAGGGTACTTGCGTAATTGACTGCAAGTCTACTTTCCCATCTAAGTAGTGCATAGCTAGGCCTAAATTGAGTTTTTTTTTCAAAAGTTGATAAGCGGCACCTAGGTAGTAATCAATAATACCCCCTTGCCCTGTTTGAATGGAAGCATACTGTAGGCTATCTGCTTCTACTGTTGCAATATTACTAAATTTATATCCAATTGTGCTATAAGGCGATAAGCCCGCGGCAATAGCAAAAGGACCCTGTTTTTTAAAAACAAAGCCTAGCCCGTATAAGCCAATAGTGTTTAACGTGACGCTTTGCTCGTGGCTTTTGATATGGTTAAGCAGACCCGATGCAGAAAAATCCAACGTCATCATTTGTAAGCTGGCAAATGAAGCTGGATTATTAGGATTAATTGCAAAAGGATCGGCAAAAGCATTTCCTGCTCCACCTAAAGCGAAATTTCTGGAGAGTACACTTCTTTGTAAGTCCCCAATACCAAAACCAGAGTAAGGACTTGTTACATTTGTCTGGGCAGTCGCTATTGAAATTGAACTTCCTAAAATTACTAGAAGTCTCCAAGTAGCTATTAAACTAAGTTTTATGTTTAGTAGCATTTATATGGTAAAGGTAGTAAATCCCTTCTAAAACTAAATGTGGCTCATAGTAAATATTTTTCAAAGATATAGGAATTTGGCATACGCTACCGCCGCTAAATATTACTACGGGTTTTTGTTCACTTTTTTGGCAAAATTCATTTACAAAGTATTCTATTTCTCCCTGTAAGCCCTTGATTACTCCGATATGCATAGCAGATTCTGTGGTATTTCCAATTATAGTAGGTAGTGGAGAGGAGGGTGGATTTAGTAATGGCAGCTTTTGAGTATAGTCGTGTAAAGCTTGATAGCGCATGTTTAGGCCCGGCGCTATAATTCCACCCAAATATTGTTTTTTTGGATTCGCAAAATCAAGAGTAAGAGCTGTTCCCAAGCTAATCACAATTAGTGACTGATTAGGATACTTTATAGCTGCGGCATTAATAGCTGCCCATCTATCGCTACCCAGGGCTTGGGGGGTAAGGTAGTTATTTTCTAGTATTCCGGATACTTTTCCATCTAGGATTTGTATATTCAAAGATTTTCCTTCAATAGCAAGTTGTTGTTGGAGATTTTCTTGCAGAAGCGTAAGTTGCCGCGTGGAAAGTCCTACATTTGAAATCACTATTATTATGGCTTGCCCTTCAAGGTATAGAATTAGCTCTTTTAGCTTTTGGGGTAGCAAATCGGTACTTGTTGAGGTAGGCAGGGTTAGGTGCTGTAAAATGCTTCCCTGCTTGATAATACCAATTTTGGTTTGGCTATTGCCAATATCTAGAGCTACGATAGGCGCCGATAGCATACTTTATTTTTTCTCTCATTCAAGCCTGAAAATTTCCAGGAGGTATTTGTTTTTTTTATCTACAGGTTGAAGTACACAAGAGTTATTCTTAATACTCAAGATTTAATTTTGAAGTTAAAATACTTATATTGTAAATTGCAAATTAAACTTAAAACTTACTTTCTTAAACTTAGTTTGCTATTAGTGGTAGTTATGAATAGTCTCAGGCTTTTGCTCTTGCTTCTTAGCTTTGTTTTTGTTCAAGCAAATGCGCTAGCCAGTAAGCAAGAATTATCATTTATTGAAAACAAAGGACAAATTCGTGATGCTAACGGCACTAGCCATCCTGAAATTGCTTTTTCGACAAGTTTTAACAATATAAATGTATTTTTTTCAAAAAATAAAATTCATTACCTTTTCAAAAGTATTAATTCTTCCCAGCATAAGGATATTTCTCCGTCTCGTCTTTCTATTCTAAACTACAGGATTGATCTGGAATTTTTGGGGGCTAATCCGGATGTGAAAATTATTCCGCAAGGTGTACTACCAGGTGTATTTAAGTACTATCGGGCAAGTACTAAGCCGATCGAAGTCTTACGATATGCTTCTATCCTCTATAAAGATTTGTACCCAGGCGTTGATTTGCTTATTTCTTCTTCTAAGGCAGAACAGGCATTAAAGTATGATTTTATTTTGCGTCCGGGCGTTGATCCTAATATTATTCGGCTGAAGTATACTGATAAAGTAAATTTAGATAAAGATGGAAGGATTATTATAAATCATGTTTTAGGAAAATTGCAAGAATCTGCTCCCGTGGTTTGGCAAGTTGATAAATTAGAAGAACAAAGTTCTAATGCTGATTCCATGGCTAAAAATTTTAAGTTATCTAGCCGTTGGGTGTTAGACGAGAAAAATAATATCCTTCGATTTCAAGTTGAAAATTGGAATGCTAGTAAATATACTATCATTGACCCTATTATTTGGGGTACTTACCATGGGGGCACTGCCGCTGATACAAGTTATGGTATTACAACAGATGGTTCGAATAATAGTTACACGGCAGGCGTTACTTTTAGTAATAACTTTATTACTACTACTGGTCCTTCTTTTGGCGGGCAAGCGGATGCTTTTCTTATCAAGCGAGATGCTATAGGGGGGTTATTATGGTCATTGTATATCGGAGGAAATAGTTATGATGCCGCCTATAATGTTCACTTTAATAGTGTAGATAATACCATAATGCTTGTTGGAGCTACGGAAAGTACTAATTTACCTGTTAACACTAATACTACTTTCCAGGGAGTTAGAGATGTATTTTTAGCGCATTTTGATTTACAGGGGGGGCTATTGCGGAGTTCTTATTATGGAGGTAGTGGATTAGATTTCGCTCTCAGTGGAGCATTTACTCCTAGTAGTTGCAACTGGGCAAATGTTTATTTCACAATTGTAGGGGCTACGCGTAGCGATAATTTGCCAGGCAGCCGATCTAGCTTTTATGCTGAAGGACTAGATATTTTTGTAGCGACTTTTAATGCTCTTTTACAGCCCCAAACTGTTCGCTACATTGGAGGTATTAATGATGAAATTGGTAATGATATTTTAGTAGATCCAGCTTCGTGTACCTATGTAGTTGCTAGTGTAACGCAGTCGCGTTTTTTAACACTTCTGCAGCCGGGAGCATCTGCTTTTATTCGCAATATGCCTAGTGGAGACCCCTCCGAAATTTATTTGACGCGTTTGCAGTCTAATTTATTTCCAGTATGGGCGACATATTTTGGTGGAAGTGGTAGTGAATGGTCAACTTCCTTTTTAAAGAATTGTGCCCTTGCTATAGATAGCAATCAAAATCTTTTTTTAGGGGGTAGTACTTCTAGTACAAATTTGCCTACTACATCGGGCGCATATCAATCTAGTTTTGGAACAGGGGGCGCTTTTGGAGGCGGAACTGGGTTAGGAAGTCGTGATGGGTTTGTGGCTAAGTTTAACCCGAATGGAGCTTTAAGTTGGTGTAGCTACTACGGTGGCGGCCAATCTAATAACTCTAACGACTTTATACATAAAATTATTATTGATAAAGTAGACAATCTATTGATTACAGGTACGAGTACCGAAAGGGGGTTTCCTGTGAGAAGTAATGCACAATCACCAACTTTAGCTTATACTAGTGGTGCTGATATGTTTTTAGCCAAAATTGATAATCTTACTAGTAATATTTTTTGGTCTACATATTTGGGAGCAGAAGGTAATGACCATGGTTTTGGTTTAGCAGTGGATAATACTAATGCCATTTATCTTAGTGGCACTTCTACTTCGAATAATATTACTTTTCCTACAGGTAGCCCTGGAATACCTAATCGTGGTAATGGGGATGCTATAATTATTAAAATTGAAGATTGTCGAAATAGGCCGGCAGAACCAGTAGCTATTAACACTCCTTTACTTCGGTGCGGAGCAGGACCTATTACAATTAGCGTAAGTGTAAGTACGCCTGATGTGCCTACTGTAAAGCTCTATGCTCGCATCAGTGATCCTACTTCCATTGAGGAGTCGAATGTTAAGCCATTTGTTATCACTGCTAATGTATCCACTTCGGGTAATTATTTCTTAGAAAGTCAATATTTTCCGGGTTGTGCAAGTAGCCGTGTTCCTATAAATATTGATATTTTTCCAGTTCCGGGGGCGCCAATTGTTTCCAATCGTATTATTTGCCAGCCAGGAACTGATAATGTAACAGTAAATATGGGAGACCCGGCAGGTAGTGCAATTCGGATTTATACTCAACCTACTGGCGGAAGTTTTATTGAGCAAGATATTTCTTTCCCTTTCGAATTTGAATTGAATATTACTACCACTACTACTTTTTATGCTGAAAGTATTCGACCTGAAAGTCCTAGTTGTGTAAGTGATAGAACAGCTTTTTCTATCGAAATAGGTGCCAACTTAGCACCGCCGCAAGTGGATAGAACTGAGCTTTGTGGTTCGGGTTCAGTAACGTTTACATTAGGCTCTGGTAATAGTCCTATCACGGGTATGCGCTTGTATGAGAGTAGGGTAGGAGGTGCTGCTTTAAGTGAAGACCGAACTCCCCCTTATAATTTTACTGTGCCAGCAGTAGAACTAAAAACTTATTATGTGGAAAGTTTCTTTAGTGCTTTTCCTAATGAGTGCCGCTCTGAAAGAGTAGCTGTTAAAGTATATCCAAGACCTAATACTCCCTTAGTTCCTAGCTCTGTAAGTCGCTGTGGAGCAGGAATTGTTACTATAACTGCAAACTTAACCAATGGAACCTTTTCTACCCAAGTAAACTGGTACACTGTTCCATTTTTAGGAACTCCTGTTGCAACCCGCTATAGTAGTGACTCTGATTTTAGCTATACTACTCCTAGTCTAACTACTAATACTACCTACTATGTAGAAGCAAATGAAACTAGTTTGCCTGGTTGTGTGAGTCCAAGAGCCGCTGTAGCGGTAGAAATAATTCCTATTCCTGAGGCGCCGGTAGTTACTCAAAATCAGTTGCGTTTATGCAGTTCTGGTAATCCTGCAAACCCTGTGGTTGTTAATTTGCCTGTGAATACTACTGATCTTGTCGATGAACTACGCCTTTTAGATAGTAATGGAAACGTAGTTCAAAACTATAAACCTGGTTTTTCTTTTAGTTCGTATACTTTTAATTGGAATGTTTTTACAAGTGCTAATTACTTTGTGGAGTCGGTTGCAAGGCGGTGTACAAGTAGAGTTCGCTCAACTGTAACTGTTACTATTTTACCCACTATTGGACAAGTATCGGCTGCTGGTATAAACCGCTGTGGAGCAGGGCCTGTTACTCTAACCTTTTCTCAAGCCGAACCCCGGGGAAGTGTTATTTACATATATTCTACACAGAATGCCCCTGACCCTATATATCAAACTTCCACAGCAAATGCAACTTTTACTATTCCTAATGTTAGTGCTACTACTACCTATTACATTGAAAGTTTTGATCCTGCAATTTCTCCCTCATGCCCTATGCGCCCTCGTACTGCAGTACCAATTACAATTAATTCAATACCTGATGAACCCGTGATTACGGATAATCCTGTTATCTGTGGACCTCGAAATGCTAGTATTCCTTTTACAGTGGGCAGTAATCCGGGCAATACTATTCGTATCTATACACAGCCATTGGGGACTGACCCCCCTATTCGAAGTATCAGTCCTATTTCAAGCCCTGTTACTATTTTTGTAAATACTACCTCTACTTATTATTTTGAGGCGGCTAATTCGAGTACTAATTGCAGTAGCGCCCGCCGGGTGGCTATAGTAACGGTCCGTCCTGTTCCTTCTGCACCTGTGGTTAGCAGTGCAAAACGTTGTGGCGATGGAAGCGTAACGTTTAGTGTTTCTGCAACAGCTAGCACAGGAGCGCAGCTAGCGCTGTATGATGTTCCTACTGGCGGAACCCCTATTGCCACTCTCTTGCTTCAGGCAGGACAAAATAACTACCAAATTGTTTCAAATGTAAGAACAGGAATTTTAAACAATCCTGTAAGTGTAAATTACTATTTGGCTATTGAAGATAAAATTGCTCCCCCTACGCCGCCTTGCGAAAGCAATCGTGTTTTGGCAGTAGCTACTTGGTACCCTACACCGCAACAAGCAAGTATAGGTTTAACACCTGCTCAACTATGTGTAGGTCGGGCTGCTACCGTTACTGTTAATTATAATCATCCAGAAGCTTTGTATGAGTGGATTGTTCCAGGTTTAGGTTCTTTACCCCCTACTTCTAATCGTAATTTAAACCTTAATCCACTTACTATAGCTAATAATGGTACCGTACAAGTAAGTATTACTGTGCCAGATGTAGTAGGTTGTACGCCTCAAGTATTGAGCACTAATTTAGTGGTTAACGATACTACTTTAGGTCTGATTACTAATGCTCCTGTATGTGAGGGAAGTAGGCTTATTGTGGCTGCCAATTCTTTGCCCAATGCTACTTATCAATGGAGCGGTCCAGCAGGGTTACCTTCACCTTTACCTAATTCTCCATTTTTATCTTTCGATAATATTCGTGGTAACCAAGTAGGGGAGTTTACTCTTAGAGCAATTATTCCAGGTTGCCCGGACCAGGTTAGAAGAATTAATACTTCCGTCCATCGCAAGCCAATTATTTCAGGAAGTAGTTCCGTGTGTTTAAATAATCAGATTTCTCTCTCTGTACCTAATTTGTCTGGAGTTACGTATTCTTGGCGCATTCGTAGTGGAGAGCCTTTTCTTTCTAATACTTCTGGTAGTAATAATAACTTTCGCCCTGTAGGGGATAGGTCTTTAATAGGTAGAAGTTTTATTGTAGAAGTAGTGGCTAATTATCTAACTGCTGGTTGCACTTTGGATTCTACTTTCATAATTCGCATTAATGAAGAGCCAAGAATTACTTCTGTAGTAGCTTCGAATAATAACCAGCCTATTTGCCAAGGAAAATCATTAACGCTTACTGTGGAGTTAGCAGATATACCGCCACCGGGCACATTGTATAGTTGGCGCGGTCCAGGGGGTTTTACTGGCAGTACTCGAACTGTACAAATTCCATCTTTAAGTCCAGCTAATAGTGGCGATTATACAGTTACGGTTACTTACCCAGGATGCCCTCCAGCAAGCGCAGTTTCTACGGCTGTGAATGTAACTCCAGCTCCCTCTAATCCGCAGGTTATTGCAAGTGATTTGGTGTGTGTAGGTGATGTGTTGCGTCTTTCTACCAACCTTGTATTTTCGGGAGCAAGCTACTTATGGAGCGGACCTAATAACTTTAGTTCTACTTTGTTTTCTCCTACCATACCGATTGTAAGCACCCAACAATCAGGAACTTACATTGTAAGTGTTACTTATCCGGGTTGTGATCCTGTTACTAGCAATCCCGGTAAGTTAGTTCAAGTAAATGCACCCGCTGTAGGACCGGCACGAACTAATCAGCCCTTGTGTATTGGAAGTACCCTATATCTAACTGCACCCGATGCCCAAGATGCTACTTATGAATGGCAAGGACCTAATGGCTTTACCTCAACAGAAAAAAATCCAAGTATTCGCTCAGTTACCTCCTTACATCAAGGAGTATATAGGGTTCGAGTGAGAGTACGAGGATGCGCTCCCCAAGATTTTTTTACTGAAGCAGTGCAAGTTATGCCAGAGGTGAGCCTTACTTCCAACTCTCCACTTTGTGAAGGAGCAAATCTTGTTCTTACCGCAACTCAAATACCAGAAGCTACCTATCTATGGTTAGGTCCTATTAACCAAAGGATACCCTCTAACCACACGCTAACTCTTCGAAATATCAATATTGATCAATCAGGCGAATATACAGTACTGACCATATGGAAAGGATGCACTACATACAACAAAACACAAGTTATTATTAATCCTAAGCCTGCTATTGAGTTGCGTAGCAATAGTCCTGTTTGTGAAGGGGATGTTTTGCGACTTACTCTTTTACATCTGAACCCTGTTCGGGGAGCTACTTATAGGTGGAATCGATTTCCTACGGAGTCTCAAACTCAAATTATTGTACCGGTAGCAACAAAACAGTTGGAAGGAGAGCACGTTGCCACAGTGAGTGTACCAGGTTGCCAGGAAGTATCGGTTTCTACTCGGGTGGTGATAAACGAGAATTTGCGCGGTTCGGGAATATATAGTAATTCTCCTCTTTGTGAAGGTACTACTTTACAACTTTCTACAGACTTGATAGCCCCTAATGCTCAATACTATTGGACGGGACCGCAAAGTTTTATAGCTCAAGTTCAGAATCCTAGTCTTACAGGTATTACTACCCTTAATGAAGGAGATTATACTTTGCACGTTAGCGTTCCTGGCTGCCAAACTCGTATCTTAAAAACTTTTGTAGTAATTAATAAAAGGCCGAATCCTCCTGCGGTTTCTAATAATGGTCCTCTATGTGTAGGACAAAGATTAGAACTTAGAGCAGAAGGGCCGGGTAATGCTTCTTATGTATGGCAAGGTCCTAGTAATTTCTTTTCAACACAGCCAGTAACTTATATCGATAATGTTGATTTAACAAATGCAGGAACCTATACTCTTACTCAAACAGTAGCAGGATGTGGAGAAATTTTAGCAATTACCAATGTGGTAGTTAATCCTGGGCTAGGGGCGGGTTCGAATTCTCCGCTATGTTCGGGTCAAACTTTGCAATTAACAGCAACTTTTGTGCCTGGCGCTACTTACCTTTGGAGTGGACCTGCCGGCTTTACAAGTACACTTCAAAATCCTATTATTCCTAATGTCTCCACTATAAACGCAGGAAACTATAGCGTAGCTATTTTACTAAATGATACTATAATAAATTCAACGTGTGGTAACGCCATACCCTCTACCAGAGTGATTATTAATGACTCCTCTGAGCTAGTTTTAAGAACAAATGCGCCGGTGTGTCAAGGGCAAACTCTTTCACTAACGGCATTTTCTAAACCTGGTAATTATTATCTTTGGAGTGGCCCCAATAATTTTAGTGCTACAGGTAATGTAGTACAAATTAATAATGTTACAACCGCCAATAGTGGCAGGTATACGGTGCTTTTGCCAGGTTGTGATATAACGCAGTTTGTAGACGTTCGAATAAATCAAATTCCTGAGCTTCCAATTATTGCGACAGCTAACTCTCCCCTTTGTACAGGTGATACTCTGCAATTACAGGTAACTACTATAGAGGGAGCTTTATATCGTTGGGTAGGACCTGGAGGCTTTAGTTCAACCCAACAAAATCCTAGGTTAGGCAATTTGGTAACTTCTAATTCTGGTTTGTATTCTGTAGTAGTGACAATACCCGCATGCACTACCCTTGGCGCTTCTACTCGAGTAACTATTAGAGAGGGAGTAAAGGCTGGAGGTAATAGTCCTATTTGTGTAGGGCAAACTATTATTTTAACTGCTAGTAGTATTTTAGGGGCGAGATATTTTTGGAGTGGGCCCGCCGGGTTTACTTCTACCTTACAGAATCCTACAATTGCTAATGCTACTGTGCTTAGAAGTGGCATTTATACTGTAACAGCCCTTGTGGATGATACCTCGTTTACGAATAGTTGTGCTATCTCGCAAGCAACGGTTCATATACGTGTAAATGATTTTAATACAGGCGCTCAACCGCGAAGTAATAGTCCTCTTTGCGAAGGGCAAACTTTACAATTAACTGCAGACCTTATACAGGGAACAGAATACCTTTGGCAAGGTCCTAATGGCTTTTCTAGTACAGAGCGCTATCCTATTATTCAAAATGTGACTACTATGCATAGTGGTGTATATACCTTATCGGTTCAAGGGTGTAATATTGTTGCTACTACACGAGTAGAGGTAAATAAAACCCCGAGCATTCAACCGCGAAGTAATAGTCCTCTTTGCGAAGGGCAGGCTTTATTTTTATCTACTCCCGCTGATGCAGGGGTGCAGTATTTTTGGAGTGGTCCCAATGGCTTTACTTCTACTTTACAGAATCCTATTATTCCCAATGCTGCTCCTGCGGCAAGTGGTATATATGTTCTAGAGGCAGTGTATAGGAATTGTACTACCATAATAAGTACTGAAGTACTTATTAGCCCTTCAACTTTATCTTCTCCTTTTAGTAATAGTCCTGTTTGTATAGGAGATACTATTCGCTTATTTGCACCAGCTGTAAAGGGAGCGACCTATATTTGGAGAGGTCCTTTAGACTTTGGCTCTATTCAAAAAGATCCCCTTCTACTTGCTACTTCTACAGCTCAAGCGGGCGAATATATTGTTCGTATAGACTACCCTGGATGCTTACCAAAGATACTTTCAACAGAAGTAAAAATTTATTTGCCTCCATTTTCTCCACGGCCTAGTTCTAACTCTCCTGTTTGTGAAGAAAGCCGTCTCTTCCTGAATGCTCAAGATCAGTTACCATATGCTACTTTTTTATGGCAAGGTCCTAATGGATTTATTTCTTCTGAGCAAAATCCTTCTATTGCTAATATTAGTACCTTAGCTGCAGGTATTTATACACTTACGGTTACTACTCCTGGCTGCTTACCTAAGCAAGAACAACTTCAGGTAAGAGTAGTTGATTTGCCACGTATTTTGCCTAAAAATAATGGTCCTTTTTGCAATGGTGGTACTCTTGTATTAGAAGCTGCTCCTACTTTTTTTGCTGATGCTGTATATTTTTGGAGCGGACCTTCAGGTTTTGTTTCTACTTTAGCAAATCCTGTAATTAGTCCTGTGGCTCTAAAGAATGCCGGAGTATACGAAGTTACTGTGGCACGGGAAGGTTGTAGACCTGTTCGGGGTACTACAGTGGTGGAAGTAACTGAGTTTGAGGTAATCTTGAGTAGCAGCAAAGGAGAATATTGCGTAGGAGATACTTTGCAGCTTTTTGCTTTACCTATTCCTAATGCCTTATATTTTTGGAGCGGGCCGCAGGGCTTTAGCTCTACCCTTGCTAACCCTTTTATTTTAGGAGTAACTACCTTGAATGAGGGCACTTATACTTGTCGTGTGGAGGTACCTGGCTGTTTACCTAAATCGGCAAGCATATTTATTAAAGTAAATACCTTGCCCCAGCATCGTTTTATTGCAGAGCAATTTGCTTGTGTAGGAGGGAATTTTATAATTTGTGCCGATAGCATTCAAGGAGTAGTTTATGAGTGGCTAGCGCCAGGAGGTAGATTAGTTTCAAGGAATCGTTGTCTGTTTCTTAATTCTGTTACTAATCAACAGGCTGGAATGTATGAATTAGCAGTTACCACCCGAGGTTGCCCTTCTCTGCGTCGTAGTTTCCGCCTTACTATTAATGAGCGACCTAGAGCTAGTCTTATTTCTACTAATAGTCCTGTTTGTAGTGGTACAGAACTTGAACTTCGTAGCCGCAGTGTACCAGGGGCTATTGAATATCGGTGGCAGAGTGCAAATAATTTTAATGTAAATCAACAGGTGGTACGTTTTCCTGTTTTTGGAAATGGGCAGCAAATTTATACTCTGAATGTTCTCATACCTGGTTGTCCTACCTATACTGAAGCAGTAACAGTAGAATATTATTCTATAACTTCTCAATTTTCTGTACTTACCCCTAAAGCTTGTCAGGGAGAAATAGTATATTTTAATGTTAATACTAATGGTATTGGACCTTGGAAAATAACTATCAATAATAATGGTACAAATGAAGAAAGAAGGGTAGAGCAAATGCCTTTTATTTATTCTACCTTAGCTGCTAATCCTGCTACTTATTCTTTGGTAAGGGTAGAAGATGCCAATGGCTGTGTTTCTAGTAGAAATATCACCCTAACCTTGAATGTTTTTCCTAAGCCAGAGCTTAGTTTGCGCCAAATTAGTTGTGGTCAGGGTTACGAAATTGTGGTAAGTAATACCCAGGAGTCATGGGAACTAGATTACCGTATAGGGGAAAATATAAGAAGAAGTATTCAGGGAATTGGAAATCAAAGATTGCCTTTTCCTTTGATAGTAGAAAATGTTGACTCAGTAGTTTTAGAAAAAATCACCGTATTTCACAGAGATAAAATTTGTGAATATACTTTAGGGCAAAGTATTCGCCTTTTGCCAGCACTCAAGACTAGGGTAATTACCAAAGATACGGTTTTATGCGGCGCAAGTACTTTGAAGGTGGTTATTCAAACAAATGGGCAAGGTCCCTGGCAAGTTAGTTATACTATAAATGGGGATTCGACTAGCCGTATTGTTTCTATGGCTAATTCGGGAATACTATCTTGGGAAGAGCCAATAACTGAAAATACAGTTTTAGAGATAAAAAAGATTACAGATAGTAGGGGATGTTTTGCTCAAGTAAATAAGGTTATTAATATTCGAGTTTCCAGAAGTGATGTTATTTTTACGGCTAGTGAGTCTAAAGTTTGCTCGGGCAATGTAGTTTCGTTACCTTTGCGTTTATCAGGTATAGGTCCTTGGGTCGTTACTTATGAGCTGGGGGGTAGTTTGCAAACGGTAAGAATAGGTAATACTAATAGTCCCTCTCCTAGTTTTGAAGCACTTTTAATCAATGCAACTCAAAGTCAAGAAATTCGACTGCGTACGCTAGTGGATGGTGTAGGCTGTACCTTTAGCCTTCCTTTGGAGGGTAACCGGGTATTCGATTTGCGGGTGGTTAATGTAGCCCCAATTGTGCCGCAGATTCGAGGTAATGCACAGGTTTGTGAGGGTACCAGCCTTATATTAGAAGCACAAGCTCCTGATATTACAGAATTTGCTTGGGTAACGCCGCAAGGACAAACTATAAATAGTAGTCGCATAGAAATTGTTGCTCAAGCACAAAATACCGGGGCTTATTCGGTAGTAGGCTTTTTAGGTGGTTGCTCCACAAGAGTTGCAGTGCAAAGTGTAAATATTTTACCCAAGCCCCAAGTTAATTTGCGTACTAGTGCTGGTACAGTTTGCGCAGGGGATCGAATATTTTTGAATATCTCTCTTACAAAGGGTCAAGTGCCTTTTACTGTTCGCCTCCTTAGCTCGTATGGTGCAGAGGTATCTACGCAGTTATATACTATTTCTTCTTCAGATACTTTCATTAGTGCTACTATTAGCACTACTACTCGTTTTACTATTAATAGAGTAGCGGATTTGAATGGGTGTGACAATGCAGAAGTTGTAGAGAGGATAGTAACAGTAAATAGTATTAATTGTTGTTCTGCCCCTACTATTAGCAATATAGTTTCACAGGCGGGGGGAAGGGAGGCAGTTATCCAACTGCAGCCTATAGTAGGTGCAGTATGTTATCAGGTTGAGGTTTATAATAATCGTGATGATTTAATATTTACCAACTTAATTCCAGCTTCTAGCAATTTAAATGTAGTAGTTTCTAATTTACCTTCCGGAACTTATTTTGCGAGAGGAAGGGCTAATTGCAGGGCATGTTCGCCAATAGTTGGAAGTTTCTCGGAATGGAGTCGTTTATTTAGTTTTAGTCTTTCGGCAAATAAGGAGGTTTTACTTTCTTCTTTTCCTAAGCATAACTTTGTTGTTTATCCTAATCCTAACGATGGTTGGATGAATATTAGTACGGAAGTAGAGGAGGCAGCAATTCTAAAATATAGAATTTTAGATATGCAAGGTAGAGTAGTGATGGAGGGGTCTCAACTTTTAGAAGTGGGAGAAAATCACTTTAATATTGATGCTAGGCATTTACCAGCATCAGTTTATGTTTTCGAATGTGATGTCAATGGTAGGCTTCAGGCTACGCAACTAGTTATTCGTTAATATTTTTTTAATGAATTAGCCTGTTGAGCATGCAACAGGCTAATTTTTATTTTAAATAAAAATAATTTTTTTAGATAACCTTTACCAAATTAAAAAGATGAAAATCTATGTTGGATTCTATTATTATTTCGAATTACAGAAATTTAAAATATTTAGAAATTAATGATCTTACGCGGGTAAATTTGATTGTAGGCCAAAATAATATTGGCAAAACAGCTTTTCTGGAAGCGATGTTGATATATGCAGAAAGGGGTTCTAAGGATAGTATTCATGAAATTTTAGTAAACCGTGGAGAGTGGACCACCGAACCGGAAAATTGTTCCGAAAGGGTATATCGGCAAATTATTCTAAAGAATTATAGTGGTTTATTTATTAATCGACATCTTGATTTTAGTGGGCAAAATGCTATTTTGATTGGTCCTAAAGAGTATTTAGATGAGCAGTTGGTAATTACACCGGTGAAATATGTAGAGAAGCAAGTAAAGGATGAAAATGGTGCTTTATATTTTACGCGTGAAGAGGTTTCGCACGAATCTCATGGTCCTTTTGATGTGGATTATGGTCTAAAAGTTTCTTTTGGTACACAAAGTATTATTCGACCCCTTTTCACGCAGAACAATTTGCAAGTAGCAGAACCAGCTACTTCTTATTTTGTAGGTAATAGTTTGACTGCAGAACTTGATGATTTATGGGATAATATTACTTTGACGGATTTAGAAAATATTGTTATCGAAGCTTTACAGGTAATAGATAATTCTATTGAAAGGCTTACTTTTACGGGGGATGAGAAGGGAAGAAAAGCAATTGTGAAGGTACGGAATTTACCTTACCCGGTACCGCTTAGAAGTATGGGTAGGGGTATTAACCGGGTATTGGCAATTATTCTTTCTTTGGTGAATGCTTCGGATGGTTATTTGATGATAGATGAGTTTGAAGATAGTTTGCACTATTCTGTGCAAGAGAGCCTTTGGCAAATGATTTTTTATTTAGCTAAAAGGTTTAATGTACAGATTTTTGCTACTACTCATAGTTTAGATAGTATTAAGAGTTTTGAAGCTGCTTTGAGTTGTACGGAAGAAGAAGAAGCTGGAAAATTAATTCGTTTAGAATCTAAAAACAATATAATTACAGCCACTTGTTACAATTCTGAAAATTTGAATCAAGCAGTTACTGATTTATTAGAAATTCGGTAACCACTAGGGGTGTTATTAAGAAGATTAGCGTGAAAGGTTTTCGTGGTGCTGAAGAATGAAATCTAGTATGCTATCTTTGCCCCAAAATTTATCTTCAAAGGTAGGGGTGTAAGGAATGTGGGGGGGCACCCCTTTGCCAAAAGGAACTCCTGAAACATTGAGGCGGAAAAGAATAGTAGGAATATGTACTATTATTTTACTATGGGGTAATACTAGTTTTACCCAGGTACCGGCGCTTGTGCCATAATAGCCGCCGCCGGTTTCTTCCCCTACCAATATGGCTTGGGTGTGTTGCCGTGCTAAACTACAGAAAAAAGCTGCGCTCGAAAAAGTATTAGGACCGCATAAGATATAAAATTTGCCCTTATAACAATATTTTTTAGCTGGTAAATTGTAAGTAAGAGCAGGACGTATTTGAAAACGAGAAGTAACCTGATTTTTTTCTATCCACAGAGAATTGAACCAGCCAAAAGGTTTGAACTTATAGGTCTTTCTTTTATTACTGTTACTTTGTGCTTGTATAATAAATTGCTTTTGATTTATTTGTGTGTAGCTTACAAGAGGAAACAAAGAGTCACAAAAGTAAGAAAATAATCTCATGCTTAGTAAAATTTGACCTCCGCCGTTTTCTCTTAAGTCTATAATCAGAGCTTTAGGAGAATGATTAGCAATTTCTTTCATTTTCTTTTCTAGTGTTTTATTAAAGCTGCGTGGTATATTTTTATACCACTCAAAAGAATTTATGCGAAGGAGGGCAAAACTAGAGTCTTGTAGCCATTCTAAATGTATAGGGTGTTTCTTCTTATTATTTATTTGATACTTACTTGATTTTTTTATTTCACTAAATTTTAGAAGGGCAATTTTTTTAGAAGCAATAGAATCTTGGTTTTGAGTTTTGTAATAGACGCAAATACTATCTGGAAACCCTATCTTTTCGGCTAAATAAAAGCCGAAAAAAGACTCTAAACTTGTACGCTGAAATTCAACGTTGTCTCCATCGGCGGGCATTTGGGGTAATAAATTTTGAACAAAGGAATCGAGTTGTATAGAGTCAATTTTTAAAATTTCATAACCCTTTTGTAAGGCAGAATCTGCGCCTAAGTACTGATCTATATATATTCTTTCTTGATAAAATTTTATGAAGAAAGGAACAAATTTTCCTTTTTTGATAAGTTCTTTTACAAATGATCTAGGGGGTAAAATAACTGTATGACCATCTTTAATAGAAGCTATAAATTTTCTTAAAGTCACGTAAAAATCATAAATGTGAGTTGAAGACGGTAGATTTTGTTGAATTTTTTGGTATTCTCTTTGGAGGCTATCAGCAGTAATAAACTCATAGAGGCCAGGATGTATCTTTTGGAGAGCTTGGTAGAGTAAATTTAACTCTGCGTGAGATTGTTGCATAGAAAGGCAGTAGTGAGGAAAGAGTTGATTATATTGGGTTTGGCAATAGGGTGAAGATGAAAAGAATAAGCTTATATTATAAATTATGATTAAATAGATAAAAAAATAAAAACTTTTCATATATGTAATTTTATTTCATAACTTTTCTTATATGGTTTTAAATGTTTTTATTTTGCCTACTTCTTAGACATCCTATTTAGAACTTGTAAAACCGATATTTTATTATTAATATAGCCAGCTTTTGGATTTATAAATTCGAGGGGCTTGCAGATTATACTGAGGTAGGCAAAGCAAAAAAATTAAAATGTTTTATTGAATAATTATCTAAAATTAATAAAAATTGAGTATATGGCAACGATTAGTCAGTTAGAGGGAGATAGTATACCGCGGCATTTTTTGAATAAAACTCGAAATTGGAATGAAGCACGTGCTATTGATACATGGCAGATTTTTAAAATAATTGCGGAGTTTGTAGAGGGTTTTCAGAAATTATCGCGGATAGGTCCTTGCGTTTCGATATTTGGTTCGGCTCGAGTGAAGGAGGATGATCCTTATTATCAGCTAACGGTAGAAATTGCAATGTTACTAGGTGAAAATGGGTATGGTATTATTACAGGGGGAGGACCTGGAATTATGGAAGCGGGGAATAAGGGTGCTTATATGGTAGGGGCTAATTCTGTGGGTTTAAACATTGAGCTTCCCTTTGAGCAGCAGTTTAATAATTATGTAGATAGAAACCATCTTCTAGAATTTGATTACTTTTTTGTTCGAAAAGTGATGTTTGTGAAATATGCCCAAGGGTTTGTGGTGATGCCGGGGGGATTAGGTACTTTAGATGAATTTTTTGAAGCCATGACGCTTATTCAAACACTAAAAATCGATAAATTTCCAATTGTGCTGGTGGGTTCTTCTTTCTGGGGCGGGCTTATTGATTGGCTAAAGGAACAGGTTTTAGCAAATGGGTTTATTTCGCCTGAAGATTTGCACTTATTTACTATTTGTGATACGGCGCAAGAAGTTGTAGATCATATTAATAATTTCTACAGTAAATATTTGCATCGTCCTAATTTTTGATTTTTAATACTTTGTATGGCTTTGCCTGCCCTTCCTGTTCTTTATATAGTTTACCGCTACGTCAAAAAAGTACTTTTCTTTTTATTGGGTTTCCTTTTACTCAATATTATAATCTTTAAATTTGTTCCTATTCCTTTTACGCCGCTTATTATCTTTCGTACTTATGAATATTTTGTAAAAAATGAGCCTACTCCCTTAAAAAAAACTTGGGTATCTATTGAGGAAGTTTCTCCTAGTGTGATTCGTGCTTTTATTGTTGCAGAGGACCAAAAATTTTTAAAGCATTGGGGTTTTGATTTTAGTCAAATTATTTCGGCTATTAAAGAAGGACGGGGAGCAAGTACTATTACTCAGCAAACGGCAAAAAATGTGTTTTTATGGCAAGGGCGTTCTTGGCTACGTAAAGTGCTGGAAGCATTTATTACTATATTATTAGAAATTTTTTGGGGTAAGAAGCGAATTATGGAGGTATATATAAATGTAGTAGAGTTAGGCAAGGGCATTTATGGAGTGGAGGCTGCAGCGCAGCATTACTTCCAAAAGTCAGCTAGTAGGTTGAATTTAGAGGAGGCAGTTACCTTAGCAGCTATTTTGCCCAATCCAAGAAAATGGGCTCCGCCTGCTCCTAGTAGGGCAAGGGAATTTAAGAAGGCTTTCATCTATCGTTGGCTTCCTTATTATCCTCCGACTTACTTTAGTTCCTTATATCAATAATAAAAATATACGTGAATCGTATTATTGCTTTTCATTCTTGGAAAAGTTTTTTAGACCGATGCCGTGAGTACTATTATTTTTTTCGCCAGCCGCAGAATTGGAAGCCTTCTCATTATAGGATACTAGTTTTTTTTATTTTAAGTTTATGGGTTTTGGCGTTAGCAATTTATTTTGTGTTTGGTAATAATGTAAGAGGAAATGGTGCAATCTTAAAAATTCGTAAAGGGGTAAGCTATCAGGCTGTAATTGACTCTATTAAAAGTAAACAATTACTTTATAACGAAACTTCCTTTGAATTATTAGCAAATATAATGGGCTACCCTAAGGCTGTTAAACCTGGCAGGTACCGAATAAAGGCAGGAATGAGCAACTTTTCAATTATTTATAATTTTTTAAGAGGTAAGCAGGAGCCCCTGCGTATATCCTTTGTATCTACTCGTACGATTCAAGAGTTAGCTCAGAAATTAGCAAAGCCCTTTGAAATTCATCCCGATACATTGCTCGCTGAAATGTTATCTCCTACTTTATTGGACTCTTTGGGCTTTACTCTGCAAACAGCCATTGCCATGTATATTCCTAATACTTATGAATTTTTTTGGACTACGCCTCCTAAGCAAATTGTAGGTAGATTTGCACAAGAATATAAAAAATTTTGGAATGAGCAGCGTCTTGCTAAGGCTAAAGCTATAAACTTAACGCCCATTCAGGTAAGTATTTTGGCTTCTATTGTGCAGGCAGAGTCTTATAGAAAGGAGGAGTATCCTCGCATTGCAGGGGTGTATATCAATCGACTTAATAAAAATGATAAGCTGCGTGCCGATCCTACGGTGATTTACGCTATAGGAGATTACTCTATCCGCCGCGTACTTTTGAAACACACTTTATTTGATTCTCCTTACAATACCTACCTTTATAGTGGTTTGCCGCCAGGTCCTATCAATTGTCCATCGATAGAAGCGATTGATGGGGTTTTGAATTATGAAAAACATGATTACTATTTTTTTTGTGCTAGAGAGGATTTTTCAGGATATCATGATTTTTCTGTTACTTTTGAGGAGCACAAGCAAAAGGCTAAAGAATATCGAAGAGCCTTGGATAGTTTATCTGTGAAATGATTAGCCATACTATTGAATTTCGTACGCGTTACGCAGAAACAGACCAGATGGGCTATATTTATTATGCTCATTATTTGACTTATTTTGAAATGGGTAGAGCAGAGTGGCTGCGAAGCCTAGGTTTTAGTTATCAATATTTTGAAAAGGAATTACAGATTATGATGCCAGTAGTGCAAGTGCATATTCAGTATCTTCGGCCCGCAGGGTACGATCAATTACTTAAGCTTGCTACTTATTTACTAGATTATCCTACAGCTCGGATTCGATTTGAACATGAGATGTGGGACGAGGGAAAAAATCCAATTGTAAAAGGATTTGTGGAACTTGCTTTTATTCATGCACAAAATCGTAAGCCTGCACGTCCTCCGCAAATTCTTATTGAGAAGATTAATCAGCTCTGGCAGCATGAAAGTTTATGAGTACTATCGCTTTTTTTTTCGTAGGCAGATTCAAAAGCTTTCCTACCGTAAAATTGGCAAGGCTTACTTAGGCGATATTGTGAGTATTGCTCGAGATTATATCTTATACAAGCATATTGATGTTTTTGCAGGAGCTATGGCTTATAGTTTTTTTTTAGCCCTTTTTCCTACTTTAATATTTTTACTTGCCCTTTTGCCCTACATTCCAATTGATAATTTTCAAAATCTTGCTATTAATTGGATAAAAGAATTTTTGCCCGGCGATGCCTTTTCTCTTGTCTATAGAACAGTAAAAGAGCTATTTGAAAAAAGAACTTTTGGCTTTTTTTCTTTGAATTTTTTGGCAATAGTTTTCTTTGCTACGCGAGGGGTTAATACTATGGTTCAGGCTATTAATGAGATAGACCAAAGTGATGAGCCATTGAGTTTTTTCAAAAAGCAAATTAATAGCCTCATTATTTTTGCTACTATTTTTTTCTTGGGTTTTTTAGGGGTTATAGCCTTCATTACGGGAGAAGTGGTACTTAAGATTTTGTTTACTACTTTTAGGATTTTGAGGGCAGTAGAATACTACCTTCTTTCTTTACTCAATTGGGGCGTTGAATTTTTTATTATTTTGTTAGCAGTATCTATCATTTATAACTGGGCACCTAAAGCTAAGAAAACTTTTCGGCTATTTAGTGTGGGAGCAGTAATTGCAGCTTTTTTAATGCTTTTTGCACAGTTTGGGTTAAAACAATATTTTTTAAATTTTTCTAGCTATAATAAGCTTTATGGAAGTTTAGGAGCGGTGATTACTTTGATGGTGTGGTTTTATTTTATGTCTTTAGCTTTACTGGTGGGCTTTGTATTAAATCAATCCATAAAGCAGGCTACTTTCAAAAATAAGGCACAAAACATAACTTGAGTATTGTAATTTCAATAAAAATTTGTAATTTTGTACCCAGAGAGATGGCAGAGCGGTCGAATGCGGCGGTCTTGAAAACCGTTAGGCACGTGAGTGCCTCAGGGGTTCGAATCCCCTTCTCTCTACTACCTTAAGGTAAGGGCAGGCTTAGTTTGTAGTTTGCCCTTTTTTTATTTTTTATTTTCTTTAGTATGGAATTAGAGATACAACCCTTAGGAATAGCAAATGCTCAAAAGTTAGTAGATACTTGGATAAAAACTGTAGGTATTCGATATTATTCCGAGCTAACTAACTTAGCAGTACTGATGGAAGAAATTGGTGAAGTGGCCAGGTTATTTAGTCGACTTTATGGAGACCAATCTTTTAAAGAAGGGGAAAGCGCAGAAAAGCTTGCCGAGGAGCTATCAGATGTATTATTTGTTTTGCTATGTTTGGCTAACCAAACGGGTGTTGATTTGGAAAAGGCTTTTTTGGAAAAAATGAAAATTCGTACTCAAAGAGACGCTCAAAGGCATAAAAGTAACTCAAAGCTATATTGAAAAAAATTATCCCGTACTTCCAAAAGCATATCCTAATTGCAACTGTAAAAAAATTGGTTGGAGTTGTAAATCTTCTTTACTAATTGAAGGGAGCAAGGGCAGTATAATGCTAGGTTCTAGGTAAAAGGTACGTTTACGTGAGAATGATTTGCGCCATCGAACTCTCGTTTCTAAGTTAGGTATCAATAGATTACTATTTAAAAAATTTTGACTAGCTAAGTTCATACCTGAACCCGAGGGGGTGGTGCTATGGGCGATATTCAAAAGGCGTGTAAGTAAATGAGGTCCTAAAAGAATTGCCCATTCTTGATTTTGATGAAAATTATTTTTTCTTACCTTGGCTAAGAGTCCTAGTTCTAAATATAAAAGATGTACGTGATATTTTAGATTAGTTTCGTTTTTCTCTAACCAATTAGGAAAGGCCTGGGTACTTTTAAATTCTGCTCCTATTAACCCTCCCTCAATTTCGTAACCATAGTTTTTGCCACAAAAATAGTAGGTATAGAAAATTTGGGTACGATAGCTAAGTATTGGTAAAAGATGAGCTTTAGATATTGAAACCGCGGTTCCTAGGCCACCCCTAATACCATATTCTCCTAGAGCATACTGGCACAAACTTATAGGGCTCAGTTGTATTCCCAAAATCCAAATAGATATTAAAAAAATTATAATCTTACCACGTGATGGTGGTATAAGGAAGCCACGATTTAATTTTTTGTTTTTCGTTTTCAGGAATAGGATTACCATGTAAATTCAAAAATTGTAAGTGATTTGCTAGTTTCTTAATACTTTCTGGCAAAGTAGTTAGGTAGTTTTTACTTAAATTAAGTTCTACTAGTTGTTTGAGTTCTCCTACTTCAGCGGGTAAAATAGTAATTTGATTTTGGGCAAGCCATAGACTATGCAAGTTTTTTAGGTTGCCTATTTGAACAGGGATAGTTTTAAGTTGATTGCCACCTGCATATAATTCTCTTAGGTTTTTAAGCTCTCCTATTTCTGAGGGTAAAATGTGTAAATGATTGTTATTGACCCAAAGAACTTCTAACTTACTTAGTTTTCCAATACTTTTAGGAAGCTCTTGTAGCTGATTTCCTTCCAGAAGCAAGCTTTGTAAGTTTTTTAATTTTCCAATTTCAGAAGGTAAAGTTTTGATGCGATTACCCTCTGCATGTAAGGAATGTAGATGCTGTAGTTTAGTTATGCTTTGAGGGAGGCTATCAAGGTGGTTATTCCATATGTAAAGGGCTTGGAGTTTATTAAGATTACCAATAGAAGCAGGTAGGGTAGATAACTGATTATTGCCAATGTTGAATTCTAATAAGTTTTCTAATTCAACAATAGTTTCGGGTAATTTTTGTATAAGGTTATTGCTTGCATTAAGTTCCAGTAAATTTTTGAGTTTGCCAATACTAACAGGAAGAGTAGTAAGTTGGTTTTGCCAAAGATGTAATGATTGTAAGGATTCTAAGTCTCCTATTGTTTCAGGTAAATTTTGTAATTGATTATTCCATAAGTACAAAGATTTTAGATTTTTTAATTTTCCAATGGTAGGAGGAAGTTCTGTTAAGCGATTTTGATTTAGCCAGAGGGATTCTAGAGACTCTAGTTCTCCTATTGAGAAGGGAAGTTGGGTAAGTAAATTATGGTTGAGCCATAAGGCTTTCAATTTTTTGAGTTGACCTATAGTTTCGGGGAGTTTACTGAGACGATTGTGATTAAGCCATAGGGTTCTTAGGGCGCTTAGCTTGCCAATTTCAGGGGGGAGTTCTTTAAGTTCATTTTTTTCAAGCATTAAAAATTCGAGGGAAGTTAAGTTCATTATTTGAGGGGGAAGCTCTTCTAATAGATTATTATTAGCTCTGAGCATAATTAAGTGGGTATGGCTGAATACGTCGTTAGGCAAAGTTTTTAACTTTTGGTTACTAATATCTAAAGCTGTAGATTTATTCTGACCAAAAAGTAGATTTGAATAGAAGAAAATTATTAAGGGGGTAATAGGTACAAATAATTTAAGGAGCATAAACGAATACTAAGTTGACTTGATGCATGCTTGATAATAAACTTGCTTAAAGGGCAGGTTGCTGTTGCGTAACACAATGAATGGCTCCTAAACCTACTATGAGTGCTCGGCAATCTATTCCTATTATTTTTCTATCAGGAAAAACAGACTGAATTTTGGAAAGGGCTATTTCTTCAGTAGTGGAGTCTCCGAAGGTAGGTACTAAAACCGCACTGTTGGTAATATAAAAATTCAAATAGGTTGCTGGCAGCCTAGCACCATTATAATATAGAGCTTGGGGCATGGGAATAGGAATTAATTCAAACGGTTTATTTTCTGTATTAGTAAAAGATTTTAAAAGTTGATAGTTACGTTGTAGGATGGCAAAGTTTTCATCTTGTTCGTTAGTTTCTATAGCGTATAAAATGGTGGAAGGACTGGCAAACCGAGCTATATCGTCGATATGTCCATCAGTATCATCTCCTACAATCCCCTCTTCAAGCCATAAGATTTTGTGTACGCCTAGCCAAGAGCAGAGATGCTCTTCGATTTCTTGTTGGCTAAGGTGCGGGTTACGGTTAGGGTTTAGTAAGCACGAGCGAGTAGTGAGCAGACAACCTTCACCATTTACGTCTATTGAGCCCCCCTCTAATATAATTCCTGTTGAAAAGATAGGTAGATTAATAGATGCTGCTATCCTAATAGGAATTTGATTGTCTTGCTCAAAAGGATATTTATTCCCCCAAGAATTAAATTCCCAGTTAGTAATAGCAATAGGATTTTCTAAATTATTATCGCTATTTATCACAAAAATAGGACCATGATCCCGGCACCAGGCATCATTAGAGGGAATCTCATAAAATTGGACGTATTCTATATTTACTCCTTGTTTAGTTAATAGGTCAATAATTTCTTTCTCTTCTTGCGAATTGTTGATATTAATGTTAACTTTTTCATTTCCGTCAGCAGTTATGGCGGCAATTATCTGAGCAAAGGTATGTTTTACCTGGGATAAAATTGAAGCTTCCCATGTTCGAGAATTATGAGGCCAAGTAAGCCACGTGGCTGCATGAGGATACCATTCCGCAGGCATTACATATTTATAATTAAAAGGCGGCAACATAAATTTTTATAAATATTAATTTACACTTGTAGGAACTAGAGTAGGCATAATACATACAAGAGCTCTATTTTCCAAAGCGTTTTACTAGATCTTGGTAAGCCTCAATTCTACGGTCTCTGAAAAAAGGCCATTGCTGGCGATAGTACTCAATTTGAGATAAGTCACACATGATTACTAAAAATTCTTCTTCAGTAGTGGAAGTTTGAGCTATGATTTCGCCAAAAGGGGAAACTACCAGGCTATTGCCCCAAAAAGCAAGTTCTCCTTCTTTACCTACTCGATTTACTGCTACTACAAATATGTTATTTGCAATTGCATGACTTTGGTGCATAATTTTCCAGGCTGAAAGTTGGCTGCTATAAATTTCTTCAGGTTCTTTTTCCCACCAGCCAATTGCGGTAGGATAAAAGAGAATTTCTGCACCCTGTAAAGCTGCTAAACGGGCTGCTTCTGGAAACCACTGATCGTAGCATATTAAGACTCCAATTTTAGCATAGGGTGTTTCAAAAACTGGAAAGCCTAAATCTCCTGGGCTAAAGTAGTACTTTTCATAAAAGCTAGGATCATCAGGAATATGCATTTTACGATAAAGCCCTTGGATAGTTCCCGAAGGAGAAATTACTATTACAGTATTATGATAAATACCAACTGAGCGTTTTTCAAAAATAGGTAGTAAAATAGTGGCAGCTGTATTTTGGGCAAGTATTTGAAATTTTTCTATAATATGATGTTTAAGTTCGATAGCATATTCAAAGTGAAGCGGATCTATGTTTTGACAAAAGTATTGAGTATAAAAAAGCTCCTGTAAACAAACAATTTTTGCTCCCGCTCTAATTGCTTTTTGCGTAAGTTCAAACGTTTTTTGTACGTTTGTATTTACTTCTTTCGTGCAACTTAATTGCACAATACCAATTGCTACTTCTTTTCTATTCACTGTATACTAAACTAGCTCTATTAAATAAAATTGATATTACTAGGATGCTGAAACAATTTTTAGGGCTCTATTATACTCCTAATAAAGACTTTTTAAAATTTACCCCTTTCCATAGCAATTTAGGTTTGTAACGGGCATAGAGATACTATTTTTGTCTCTTCTCTTAAGTCTTATACTGCTACTTGTATGCAACTCTATGTTTTTTCAAACTTATTCGTTGCGCCCTCATTTTAAAGTATCTTCCTTTTGTGATTTCGTAAATCAATCTTTACAATTTTCAAGTAATTAATTAATGTAGGCTTTTTTTGAGTTGTTCAATTTCTTGAAGGCTTAGCCCAGTAATGCGCATAATTGTGCTTTCTTCCAGTCCTTCTATTAGGGCTTGTATTGCTATATTATGCTTTTCTAGCCACATTCCTTTTTCCATTCCTTTTTCTATGCCTTTTTCTATGCCTTTTTCTATGCCTATTAACATACCATCTTCTCGTCCCTGAATATAACGAAGATCTTTGGTGATATCATAATCAATACTCATAACTTTCAAACGATAATTTACTACAGATTGTACGCCCCGTAGATATGCAAAGTTTTGTAAGTGAGTTATATATTTATCAGTTTCGAATTTACTCAAATTAGGCGTTGATAATATTTTTTTCAATATTTTTTCTACGATTTGGTCAGCATCCAAAGTTCCATAGTCCCCTAGTATGGCTAATATGCTCTCTTCAAGAGTAGGAGCATTAAGAAAGTCTACAGCAGGATATTTTCGTAAATCGATGATGCTGTATCGAAACTCTAAGTTTTCGTGAGTAATAATAGTCTGCATTTTTAGATTTTCATTTCCTAAATAGACAACAAACTGCAAAACTTCTAAGCCATATTTACGATAAAGTAGAGTATAATATTCTAGCATTCGAAGATGCATTTGTGGATGATTCCGAGTTTGAAATTCTATATGAAGAAGATATTCTTTTTGACCACCTTCCGGTAAAACAATTTGAACTTTTGCAACGTAGTCGAGTGTACGTTTTAACGTAGCTTGTAACTCTAAGTTTTCTTCTTTCAAAGAATGAATTTGCAGCCCCGTTACTCTTTGAAAAAAAGAGGGAAAAGCAACTAAAAAGGCTTCTTTAATTCCGATATCGTAATTTGACGGCATAAAATCGTATGAAAAGTATTTGCTTCAGAATCTTGAAATACATATTTCTGGCAAAATTCTAATGCTTAATTAGCTTAAAGCTTTTAGATAGATTGTTTCCTGTTAGTTCTACAAGATAGTACCCTGGCTCCAATTTACTAATATCAATAGAGAGTTCCGATTTTCCTTGTATCCATATTTCTTTGGAAATTATTTTTCTCCCTTCTGAGTTATATATGTGAAGTTCAAGAGGAGTTTGATTACTATTTTCTAGAAGGCCTGTTATTGTGAAACTCTCTTGAGCAGGATTAGGATACAAAGTAATTTCTGGATCTTCTAAAGAAGTGCCGAATTTGAAACTAGGAATAGTGATTCTTTCGATTGCACTCCAATCTGAAGCTCTTGCAGGGCAGCCACCACAATGAGCTCGGATGCGAAATCCATAGCTACCACTTGGTAAATTTAAGTTCAAGCTCGTTTGGGGCACATTGCGAAATATACTAATCCAAGTTTCAGGAGCTGTAATTAATCCATAGTTAATTTCGTAGCAGCTGGCTTGCTGTATAGTATTCCAAATTAATCCAATATTACCGTTGGGCACGTCTCTATCTCTTACTTGCAGTGAAGGAGTAGCACAACTAGAAGGAACTGTTGCAGTAGAAGCAGAGCGGACTTCTGAAAATCCTGAAGCATTGCCGTTAGCGCAAACGGCTTGTACGCTAAATTCGTAGGTAGTGTTGGGTAGTAGGCCCGTAATTTCCTTTTCTGTTCCTATTAGTAAAGGTAGGGTAATCCAAAGGGTTGTGCCTTGAGCACGATAACGTAAATTATAGTGAGATGCTCCTTCTACCCGAGACCAAGCTACCCAAAGAGTATTGCTTGCAGTAGCAGGTTCATAAGTGATAGCCGTAATAAAGGGGCTAGGTGGAGGAGTTTCAAAAATTTCTACTCGTAAACTACTTTGACAAAGTCCTTCTTTAACCCCAAAAGTATAAATTCCGGGTCGAAGCTGTTCAAAAATGCCCGTAGAATTTTCTATAGAGCTTCCTTCTCGAAAGTATACAAAAGCATTATTTCCACTTCCCCCAACCGCCTGCAAACGGACTCTGCCCCCAGCTAAACCGCATTGCGCATGTTCTATTTCTACAAGTTGTAAAGCTGGAGGATTAAAAACTTGAATTCTTGTAGAAGTAGCAGTAAGCGAACTGCGGCAAGCACTTTGATCTTGAATTTGCTCAATTATTAAACTAGTGTTTTCTGGATTGGCACTACTATAAGGTAGTAGGTAAGGAGATTGTCCGATTGAATTTACAATAATTGTTGGACTCATGCCAATTCTATATCTTAAAGTGAAAGGAGGAGCTCCTATTAGTTCTATAGGTAAGGCAGCATTTTGTCCTGCACATAGCAAAAAACCTTCTGTAGGAAGCTTTACTGAAGGAAGTGGATCTACGATAATTTGTCTACTAAAAACTTTAGAAGTACAGAGATTAGCGGTGGAAGTTGCCGTTAGAGAAAAGGAATAAGTACCTGGCGCTAATTGCAAAGTTTGTTGTTCTCCTCTAGCTCGCCAACCATTTGAAGCGGACCACAAAAATTCTACTTCTGGTAAGGTGGGTGCAGTTAGATTAATGTTTTGAGTTTGACATATTGTACTAGGCAAGTTAAATACGGGTATAGGAGGTGCCGGTAATACACGAACAGTAACGGTAATAGGCATAGAAGCGCAACCCTCCAAAAGAGCAGTAACTGAATAGACTCCGCCATCGTTAAGCGTAACATTAGAAATCTGCGAAGTAGCTGCAGAACTGAAGAATCCATTTGGCCCTTGCCATAAATAAGTAGCCGGTGGAATTATTCCTGTTGCACTAAGCTGTAAAGTAGTTCCTTCGCAAACAGGAGTATTAGAAGATACTTCTCTAGGGGGTAAAGGAATAGGTTTGGCGCGTAAAAATAAACTAGGTAATTCGGTGGCTCTACAGCCTAATGCATCTTGTACCCGAGTAAGGGTGATAAGGCTATCTCCTAAAAGAGGTAAAGTAAAAGCAAAAATTTGAGGACCTAGTATAGAAGGATTACCTAATTCTAAGGGTGCCCGTAAGGAATTATTAACCGTGTATTCTATTTGCCATGGTGCTTTTCCTGTAAGTAGGAGGTTGTACTGTACATTCGAACCACTACACACGGCTTTAGTAGTTGCATCAAAAGCGGCGGTAGGACGAGGATTTACAATTTGAGTATAAGTAGGTAAATTTCTCTCTTGACAACCTGTGGCATCTCGTAATAAGGAGAACCGAAAAACTGTATTTTGATTCAAAATGGGCTGTAAAATGAATTGATGAGGAGAAGGAGTTTCTGAATTGCCGATAGTTGTGGACCGAAATTGGCCATTTTCTTCCCATTGTAAAAACCAGGGAGCTCTACCGCTTAAAGAAAGTATAATTTTTGCCGTATCATTTTCACAAGAAGGATTGCTAGAAACTTGTAAAATAGGATAAGGTAAAACCGAAATGACTGTGCGTGCTGAAGTATCTTGTAAAGTACGCGTACAATTATCATCTGTATTGCGAATACTTAAAAATTGTAAAGGTGTATTAGCAGAAAGAGGACTAGTGGTGATGCGAAAAACACCATTTCCAGTACCTGTGATAGTTTTAGGAGTAGCTCCTTCTAGGTAAGAAATTAACCAATTGTTACTACCAGCTCTTTCTACAACGAAATTAATAGAAGCAGCTGAACCAGCACAAATTCGCGGGGTGCTTATAATTCGAGCGGTAGGTCGGCTGTAAACTGTAATTTGAATAGCTGTAGGAGCCAAAAAGGTAGTACAGCCTAGCGCATCTACCACCAATTCAGGTACAATTGTAGTAGGGGCATTAAAGCTACTACTAAAATTATGGCTAGGTTGTTCTAGTATTTCGGTATTCCGTATAGTATTAGCCAAATAAATAAAACGTAAGGGATAATTACCACTAGAGCGAATATTGAAAGTAACAGGAGTTTCGGCACAAACTGCTTGGCTAGAAGTACTAAAGGTAGCATTAGGCGAACTTACCGTAACTTGTAAAGTAAATACTTCAGAACTGCACTGATTGAGTATTTGGATTAAAGAATACACTCCTGCATTTTGAAGTTGTGCATTGGGAATTTTTACTTGGGCACCGCTTGCGGAAAAGTTATCGGGTCCTAGCCAAATGTAGCTAGCGCCCCAAATAGCATGAGTACTTAAACGAAGAGTATCTCCTAGGCACACAGGGCTATTAGCTTCTAATGTAGAAATAGAGGGCTGCGGACGAATAACAACATGCAGAGTGCTAAATTCAGAAGTACAACCCCCTAAAATAGCAATTGCACTGTAAGTACCGCTATTACTTGGCTTAGCATTGGGTAAAATGAGGGAATTGCCCGTAGCGCTAAAGCCATTAGGTCCTAACCAAACATAAGTAGCACCTGAAATACCTGTAGCTGTTAGCCTTAAAGTTTCTTTTTCGCAAATGGGTGAATTACTAGCGATAGTGGGAGCAGGAGGTGCAGAATTAATTTGAACAGTTACTTGCTTGCGTCCACTTACACACCCTGTTCGAGTATTTCGACTTTCTATCCAAAAGATAGTGGTAGTAGTTAAATTGGGAGTCTCTAGTTCGTAAGGGGGAGTAGCATCTGTAGAAAGTAGAGCTCCGCCTGCATGGTATAATCGAATTTCATCTCCGGGTGGGTTGCCCATATTAGCTAAAATGAAAGTTCTGCCTTTTGTACAACGAGTTAAATCTGAGGCTTCTGGAATACCTGGTAGGGGTAAAATTTCTGCTACTACCGCAAAGCGTGCACTTTTGCAGCCTGTTGTACTATTGAAATTTTCAATATAGTAAGTAGTAGTGGTAGTAATTAAAGGAGTAATAAAAAGATAAGGCTCGCTTGTAGCTGAAGCGATTGGAAAATTGCTGGTAGGTGAATCATAAAAACGCAATACATTACCCCAAGGAGCGCGCATAAAGGCTGTAAAGGTAAAAAGACTAGGACCACAGCGACTTTGATTTTCAGCGAAGGGAATTCCAGGCTTGGGAGCCATCGTAATACGAACTTCTGAGCGGCTAGCACTTGTACACCCTGTTAATGTATTTCGGCTTTCTAACCAGTAGGTAGTATTGGTAGTTATTAAGGGGGTACGTAATAAGTACGGTCGTGAAAAAGCGGAGGCGACTAAGATACCGCTACTAGGAGCATCGTACAAGAAAACTTGATTGCCCGGAGCTTCTCCAGGAATAAAAGCAGTTAATTGGATAGTGGAGGGTTCACATAAAAATACATTATTAGCACTAGGGGGTGCTGGCAAAGGAAATACTTCAGCTATGGCGAGAGATAGGGCGCTTAAGCAGCCTGTTCTTCCATCAGTTACTTGTACATAAAAGGTGGTATTGGTGCTAAGGGTAGGGGTAGTAAGTTCGTAGGGCTCTGTAGCGTCGGTAGCAAGAGGTAGACTACCACTGGGCAGACTATACAGAGTAATAATAGCACTAGTGCCCAGATTTAAGGAAGGCTGTGGACTGAAAGTAACAGGTCCTACATCGCATCGAGATACTGGTTCTACTGTTGCGGGTTCAGGTAGAGGATGGATACTTAAAATTACAGGCGTTCTAGCGGAAGTACAACCAGTATTTTGCTGCACACTTTCCAAATAAAAAATTGTGGAGGTAGAAACACCAGGAGTTGGTAAAAGGTAGGGTGAATTACCAGTAGAATGTAAAGCGACTCCACTTGCAGGTACGGAATAAAGGCGGATGATATCTCCCGCAGGGCTACCCATTTGAGCAGTAAAAGTAGCACTTCCATTACCACAGCGCGAAATATTTTCTGCAAAAGGTGTTCCTGGTAGGGGTAATACCTCTACTGAATTAGGGCGAGAAATGCAGCCTGTAGTGGAATTTCGTGCTGCTACATAATAGGTGGTGTTAGCAGGAGAGGCTGGAATCCAGAATTCATAAGGTGGCGTATTATCGGGCGGCAGTAAGGGTAAGTTTGTAGAGGGGGAATCGAAGAGTAGAGCTTCATTAGCAAAGCGAGTATCTAATAGCACTACTAGCTGTGTAATAGACCCGGCACATATAAAAGGCTTTTCTAAAACAGGAGCAGGCGGTAGAGGATAAACAATAGCTCTGACAGGTATCCTTTCTCCTATACATCCGGTATTGGCATCGCGTGGCTCTATGTAGAAGACAGTATTAGTGGATATTGCAGGTGTTTCTAATTCAAAAGGAAAAAGCAAATCTACGGCTAAGGGTGCAGGCGAGGAGGGAGAAGCGTATAATCGAAATTCATTTCCACTTCCTGCGCCCGGAATAACCGAAAAAAAGACTTTTCCACTTCCACACCGAGCAACATCTTGGGCAAAAGGAGCTCCTGGTAGTGGCAATACGATGGCTTCAGCAGGCACTCTATCGCTTACACACCCTGTTGCACTATTAAGTAACTCTATGTAAAAGGTAGTATTTTCTCGAATTTCAATACTGGAAAGTTCATAGGGAGCTACTCCATCTGTGGCAATAGGATTACCTCCGCTAGGAGTGGTATACAATCGGAAGATATCTCCTGCTGGAGGGGAGATGGCAGGTAAAAATGTTACTTTTCCACTGCCGCAACGTGAAGCAATTGGTACAATAGGATTACCGGGTGCGGGTGAGGCAATTACTTGTTGCCGCAAGGCGCTTGCACAGCCCGTTCCCGAATGATAACTTTCTATGAAAAAGGTAGTTATAGTGGTAATAGGCGAAGTAGTAAGAATATAGGGCTCTGAATTATCGGTGATTATTGGAAGACCGCCGGTGGGAGTGGCAAAGAGCCGAACTTCGGTTCCCCGCGGTATTCCCATATTTACTGTGAAAGCCACATTTTGTTTTCCGCATAGGTATCCTTCTACTACATTAGGGGTGCCTGGCAAAGCATGAATTACAAGGCGAGCAGTTGCGCGTAAGCTGGTGCACCCTGTTAAAGTATCGAGGGCTTCGATGTAAAATTGGGTATGGCTGGTAACAGGCGGCGTAGTTAAAAAGTATTCCGAAGGGCCATTACTTATAGCAAAAGGTAAGCCACCACTTTCAGTGGCATAAAGACGCATTTGATTTCCAGCGGGAATTTGCATTCTTGCTCGAAAAACTCCTGGCCCTGAGGCACACCGGTGTGTGTCTGCTACCATAGGAATAGCTGGTTGCGGCTGTATGATAGCACGACTCTCTACCATTGGACTTCGGCAGCCTGTTTGAGTATTATAGCTTTCTAGGTAAAAAGTAGTAGTAGTAGTGATAGCAGGGGTAGTGATTCTATAGGGAAAAATATTTGTAAAGTTAACGGGAGCCGAACCTAGAGGTAAAGTATAAAGTCGAATTTCATCTCCAAAAGGAGACTGCATAGTAACTGAAAAAGTAAGAATACCCGTACCGCAACGAGCAGTGCTACTTACCATAGGAGTACCTGGGATAGGATGAATAACAGCTATTGCCATAGAGCGCCCTCCACTAACACATTTTTGCTCGGTATCGATAGTTTCGAAATAAAAGGTAGTAGTTGTTTGAATGGTAGGTATATTTAAGACATATGGAAAACTAGTAGCTTGAGCCAAGGGTAATCCCCCTGTGGGTAGTTCATATACTCGAACTTCGTTAGCAGAGCCACTCAACTGGGCTGTAAAGGTAATGGCTCCTCTACCACAACGGCTAGTATTGGCTACTAAGGGTAAAGGGGGTAAAGGCTGTACTAAAGCAATGGCTTGTACTCGAACTGTCTCACATCCTCCTACAATTGCTGTGACATAAAATGTGGTACTGGTAGTAATTATGGGTGTTTCTAAGCGGTAAAGGCTACTATTATCAGTGGTAATAGGTGAGCCACCAAAAGCCACGTCATATAAGCGCACTTCATCATAAAAGCCACCCGAAACAAAGAATGTAACTCTACCGCCTCCACATCTTTCTTGGGTACTTACAGTAGGAGGGGCAGGTAACGAAACAAAAACTTTTACAGGATAGCGAGCACTCTCGCAACGTGAAACTTTATTAAAGCTAGCTATATAAAGAGTAGTATGAGTAGAAATTAGAGGTGTGCGAAGTAAGAAATCAGGAAAAGTACTATCTCTGGCAATAGGTACGCTGCCTATGGGAGTGGTATATAACAAAATTTCATCTCCCGCTGGTTCTCCCATAAAAACTGTAAGAGTAGTGGGGGCTGGTGAGCAAAGTAAAATATCAGGAGCTCTAGGAGTACCCGGTGAGGGTAGTAACTTAATTGCAATTGGCTTTCTATCGCTTTTGCAGCCTGTATTACTATCTATACTCTCTAAGTAAAAAGTTTTAGAAGAACCAATATCTTGAAATTGAAAGTTAAACGGGGGCATAACAATTGTAGCTAAGGGATTGTTGGAGAATGGATTATCATAAATAGCCATCTGATTTCCGGCCGGGGTGCCCTGTGAAGCAATAATTAAAACTTGCCCTGTTCCGCAGGCTTCAATGGAGTCAGATTCGGGCATGCCAGGCTTGGGATGAATAAGGGCTACTACTTCTTGCCTATCACCTTCACAGTTATTAATAGCATTAAAAAAGCCAAGGTAGAAAGTAGTAGTAGTAGTTACAATAGGTGTACTTACCGCATAAGGAAAAGTAGCATCGCTAGTAATAGCTTCCCCCCCTAAGGGTTGAGTATATAGCCTTAAAGATATGCCTGTAGTAGCTTGTAGGGTATCATTAAAAATAACGCTACCAGTTCCGCAGCGACTTATTCTTTGGGAAATAGGAATGCGAGGTCGATTTTCTACCCGGATAACAATCGGACTTCGAGATAAACTTGAACAAGTGGTATTAGCATCGTAGCTTTCTACATAAAAGGTAGTAGTTAAAGAAACTACGGGGGTAGTTAGACGATAGGGGAAAAAGTTTGCAATATCTAAAATAGCCCCTCCTGTAGGCACTGAATAAAGTCGAGCTTCACTACCACTTGTCAAGTTGACCGTAAAAGCAACGGCTTGAGGGGCACAAATAGCCATATCTTGAAGCAAGGGAGGTGAGGGAAAAGGATGAATAATAAAAGGAACCCCTACTTTGGGACTTGTACATCCTGTGGCTGAGTTATAGCTCTCTATATATAGTAAGGTATTCGTAGTTAAAAATGGACTTAAAAATTCGTAAAGAGGAATATCGTCTTCTTCGATTAGACTGTACCCAGAGGCAGAGGGAGTGTATAGTCGAATAGTATTTGCTGGTGGGGTACCCATTTGAGCTGTGAATAGAATTCTTCCCCCGCCACATCGGCTTGGTTGCACGGGTACAGAAGGAGGACCTGGAACAGGTAATATAGTTGCAATTACAGGAGTACGAACACTTTTACAACCATTACCCTGGAGGCTTTCTATGTAAAAAGTAGTAGTGGTAGTAATGCTTGAGCTTTTAAGTAAGAAAGGAAAAGAATTATCAATATCTAGGGCACTGCCTTCTGAAATTTGTGAATAAATACGTACTTCATTTCCGGCAGGAACTCCCATTGAAACAGTGAAAATTACTTCGCCTGCCCCACAGCGTGCAACACCTTCTGCAAAGGGCTGTCCTGGCCTTTCACGTAAAGTAGCGAGTACAGGCTTACGGCCACTCGTGCAACCCTGAGCACTTATAGCTTCCAAAAAAAATTGGGTAGTTGTAGTTATAAAAACTGGTAATTCGTAAGGAGGCAAACTTGTACTAGCTATAGGTGTACCACCAGTATTAGTCTCATAAAGTAGAAAACGACTTGCTGGAGGGCTCCCCATAATAGCCGTAAAGGTAACCATGCCACTTCCGCAGCTACTAACAGCAGCTGCGTTAGGTATTCCCGGTTCAGGATTTACGGTAACAACAAAAGGTACGCGTTGACTTGTGCAGCCTGTAACAGAATTTTCTGCAAGCGCATAATAAATAGTAGTTTGATTCACATTTAATTGGAAAGTTAAGGGTAAAGCTGATACAGAAAGAATAGGCTCTCCGCCCTGAGGCGTTGAAAAAATTCGAAGTAAGTCAGCTTCTGCGTCTGCAAAAGAAGCTACTATACGCACGTTTCCCGCTTCACAGCGGCTAAAATTTCCAACATTAGGTTCTGCAGGCAAACGGTTTACTACTACTGTAGCCGGAACTCTTTCACTGCGGCAATCTACCCCTAAAAAACTTACTTCATTAATTGCTTCTATAAAATAAGTAGTAGTTTGGGTAGTGTTAGGCGTAATAAAAAGGTAAGGAGGAGTATTTAAGGTAGCTAAGGGTGTCCCGCCTGTAGACTGAGTATAAATGGCAATTGCAGAGCCTATAGGAGGCGTTGGAGATATGCGAATTTCGCCCTGACCGCTGCCACAAAGAGTATCTCCTTGTACATTAGGTCTACCCGGGTTCTGTACTGCTAAAGCTCTTACCTGTACGCGATTAGGATTTATGCAGCCACTGCTAATTGCCACACTTTCCATGTAAAAGGTAGCGTCTGTAGTTAGGTTGTTAACTGTAAGTTCGAAAGGCCTTTGATTATCTGTTGCAATTGGAGTTCCGCCAACAGGTACACTATAAAGGCGCATTTCTGTATCAGAAAGATTCCGAGAGTCAATAAAGGAAACAGAGCCACCCAAGCAATTGGCTACCAGGCTATTATTAGGCCTAGGTGTAAGAGGTAGAGTAAAGATAGTTGCTTGTATCTCTAGCCTAGTGCTTTCACAGCTAGTATTAGTATCTATAGCCGTAAGATAAAAGGTGGTGCTGCTCGTTAAATTAGGAATGGTAAGCTCATAGGGAGGAGTGTTGCGCGTTAATAATGGATTTGTTTGAATTAGAGAAGTATAAACTCGAATTTGGTTACCAGGAGTAGCACCCATATTAGCACTAATAGTAACTGGCCCGGCACCGCAACGCGGAGTCGGAGGATTCGGCACTACTGGGGCAGAAATAGCAGGAAACACTCTTACCGTAACAGGTACAGCGGCACTTTGGCAACCAGTAACTGTATTAGTACTAATGATATAAAAAGTATAATTGCCTGGGCTAAGAGGAGGGGTAACTAATTCATAAGGGGCTGAGTTATCTTGGGCAATAGGGGTGGAATTACCACTAGATTCTGTATATAATTGGATTTCGTTAGCCTGAATAGGAGTACCCATTTGAGCTGTGAATGTAACTGGTCCATTGCCGCACCTTCTAAGGTGGGTAGAATTAACTACAGGTAAGGGTATATTAGGATTAACTGTGACATTTGCGGGCGTTCTTCTACTTTGGCAGCCTGTGCTTTTAAATGCGCTAGCTACATAAAAAGTGTAGTTACCTGGCTCTAAAATAGGTGTTCGCAAAATAAAAGGGGCTATGGAATCTTGAGCTAAAATTTCTCCCCCTTGGGGTTGGTTATAAAGATACAGTACGTTACCTGCCAAATTACCCATTGCAGCTTCAATTTCTACCCAACCACTTCCGCAACGACTAATACTTCTAGATGTAACAAAGGGTAAAGAAGGGACATTGAATACTTCCAGAGACAAACTTTTAGTAGTGGAGCATCTAGTAGAGTCATTGCGAGCAGTAATAAAATAAGTACCACCTTGGGTAGTGGTTAGATTAGTAAGAGTAACTGTTAATTGATTAGAAGTAAAGTTATTGGGTCCGCGCCAGGTAAAACTTTTGGCTTCAGGGGTGGCACTGGCTAGAAAAGTAACCGATTGTCCTACGCATCTTTTTAGAATTGTATCTTGTAGCATTAGCATGGGCCGCGGCTTAATATTTACTTGTGTTGTTAAAGTTTCGGGCTGAGTGCAGATTGAGCCAGGGCCCGGGGTAACAATAACCGTATATAAGCCTGAATGTGTGGCCAGAGCATTGGCACGCGTAGGAGCTGCTAAGGTTGAACTAAAACTGCCCGGACCCTGCCATAGATAAGTGGCTGAAGGATGAGCTCCTAATACTCGCAGTTCTAAATTTTCGCCTTCGCAAATGTGATTTTTTAGTGAGTCGGTAAAGACGGAATTGCTAGTGGCTGTTAAAAAAGGAATATTGCTTGTAAATCGCCAGGTGCATTCCGAACGCGAATCGCCATCTGCAACGAGTAAATAGCTACCTGCCCTTAAACTTTGGGTAATGGAGATGCGGTGAGAATCTGAAGCACAGGTAATAAATCCTGTAGCACCTAAATTTCCTGGTTGGCAGGCAGCACGATGCCAAAGTCCTACCTGTAATTTGCCTCCCCCCCCTGAGCAAATAATATTATCTAAAGTGATAGTAACTATTTTATCTTGTAGAAGCTCAAATTGAAAAAAAACAGGATTATCCATTTGAATCCAGTCGCAAGAATTTCCAACAGGAGGCGTAAGCCAAACATCTGTGCAGCTGCCACAGCCTGGACGATTGCGGTTGGTATATTCTTTATTAGTACCCACACAAGAAGCTCTATCGCATGTGAAATTGTTGTTGTTACTTAAAGGCGCTAAGCTAGGGGTATTAGGCTTTTTTAGGAAAGTATTATGGCTTAATTCTATAGAATCTTGCAGTGTACTTTCTGCAAAAAAGTGCAATTGAATATTTTTCTGCAAAGAATCAAAATAGAGGTATACAGTGTGTGGGATATAGGGTGTAGGAGTAGGGAAAATACAAGTATAATTATTTTCACTATTTAATAATAATTTTACGTTAGTACTTTCATTAGAATGGGGTTTAATAGTGACAGTATGGGGCCTTAGAGCTTGCCCCTTTAACCGCATTGCTATCTTATTGTATCCTGGGGGTACTTGTACTTGAAAATTTACTTTATAAAAATAGGCTTCATAGTTAGCAGCTTCTTGTTTCAAGGATGTTAAATCCTGAGTAAAATGTATAGACTTTCCATAATTACCTACTAAATAAATGGGAAAATAAGAGAGTTCTATATTTTGGGCTTGAACTTTGTAAATTGAAATAACTAATAAATAATTACAGAGTAAACGTGCAAGTTTGGTAAAAATAAATTTAAGGTCTCTCATAGTTTGGAGTAGTAAAAAAGCTCGAGTAAAAGAATACTCTACGAAATTTATAAAAAATGAGAATAGAACTATTAGTTCCTTCCTTAGCTTCCTAAAATTTGGGTCTAAGGGGCTATAAATGAAGACTATATATGCTTGATTAGAAAAATTTCTGGAAGAAATGATTTATTGCAGCGAGGAATGAATTTAAGAATTTGAATTCTGATTTTGTTCAAAAAAATGATTGAAATTACGTATTATTTGAATTTTTAATTATTCTATAAGTTTTACTTCGAAAGATAAAAAATAAAATCCCAAGAGCTTATTTTATTCATGAGAAATACTTAGCTGTTGGCTAGAGGTAAAGGTTAAGCTTTAGGATGATAAAAAATCAGGGGAGCAAAAGCTCCCCTATAGCTAGGACTATTGCTAGCTTTTTACTAGCGCTGCAATTGTATTTTATAGTGATACTTTTTATTGTCTTCTAGTACAACTTCTAAAAGATAGATTCCTGAAGAAATCTCTTGTGGCAGTAATAATACTTGTTCTATTTCTCTGTTTTTAAGATTGTTCCAAATTTTTAATATTTTCCCTTCTAAGGTAGAGAGCATAACGTGTACAATTAGAAAAGAATAGTCTCTTAAATATCTAATTCTTAATTCTCCGCTTGTAGGATTAGGGTATATCCAAATTTCGTTGCTATGTTGTGGGTTGTAGAATAAATATTGCCAAGTAGGAATATACGAAAATGGGGGTGTAGTATAAACGCATCCTTGGCTATCCTGTACTGTGACAGCATAGTTACCTGAATTTGAAGCTTTAATGAAATAAGTATTGGCGCCTGCTATAGGCCTACCATTTATCCACCACTGGTAGTAAAAATATTGGTTGGCTATCATCAAAGTATCTTGCTTTGCGATAATTACAGGTTTAGGTAAATTAAAAGTATCTATCAAAACAACTACGGTTGTAACTTCACTGCTGCAAGCTCCTAGTACCGATTGGCAGTTATATTCGCCTGCTGCATTTAGTGAGACATTAGGAATAATCCAAGGGTTGCCCCTATAAATGAGACCCTGGGGATTTTTCCATACAAAGGTGGTAGCTTCGCCACTTGCTAGCAAGTGCAACGTATCGCCTACACAAATGGGCATATTCGTTTGGATATTAGGGGGTAAAGGTTGAGGGTCAATAGTAATCATAGGGCTGGAAATCACGAAAGTATCTGGTGGAATGGTGCTAATTACTCTTAAGCGATATCTATTTCCTGGTTCGAGGGTTTGAGGAATAATACTTTGAAGGGGGCCTCGTGAAGATGGTGCGCCGAGAGTAGTGGAGTTGTCAAAATTACCCTGAGCATCCGAAATTTGCAATGTAAATGTGTTTTGTAGTCCAAACCCAATAGCACCAAAATTTACCTTTAGGGTATCTCCTATACAGTACCTTGACTTGGTTATAGGCGAAAAGGCAATCCGGGTTCTAAAGTGAGCTTGATACCAAAGCTTCCAGCCCGCATCTGTATTCAAGCTGTTGGTAGTAAAGATGAGTAGTACCGAATCGTGCTCTATTGTGATAGTGCTAGGTAAATCATTTCCTGAAACTTGGGCATACATAGGTCGATTGCGATTTCCGCCTTCATAGATAGTAATTAAATCGCAACATCTTTCGGTAGCAAGTTCCAAGAAATTTAAGCTAATCGAAGCTGCACCAGGTATAGCAATTAGAAATTCACAGCGTGAGTTATTACCGTAGTTAGCTTCTCCACTTCCGTCGCTAATTGTATCTCGAAGTGCAGTAAAAATTTTTCTGCCATGACAAGTAGGGCAGTCTGTTCGAATAGTGAGGGGCGCAGAGGCTCTACTATAGCCCGGAGGGTTAGTAGAAGCTAAGCGTAGTCGGTAATTACTACCTGGAATAATATCCGCAGGTAAGGTGCAAGTGATAGTTCCGCTTTGGTTATATTGTAAGCTTCCGATGCGTTGGAAGTTACGAAAACTACCATTGGGTTCTGAAAGTTCTACGTAAAAAGTATTAGCAGTATCTAGTAAAATCGATGTGTAGAAAGAAACTTCAAAAGTGTCATTAGGGCAGAACTCATTTCTTGGTAAAGTATTTAATTGGAGATACGCATGGCTACTATACCAGTGAGCCCGAAAGCCTGCTTCTGTAATACTACCATCAGTGATAAACACTAATAACATTTTTCCACTGCTAGCAACTAAAGTAGGCGGTAACTGATTTCCCTTGAATGAACCTAAACGTGGGGCTTGAGTAGAAGCACCATCATATACTACTAGCTCGTCGCAGCAGCTTTCGGTATCAAAACTTTCAAATTCTAGAATAACTTCACTGGCTCCAGGCGGCGCAATTAACCAGCTGCAGTTTAAATTATTTCCGTAATCATTTTCTCCGCTACCATCTTCTAAACTTCCTGTAATTTGAGATAAAACTTGTAAGCCTTGGCAAGTAGGACAATTGCTAGATATTTCAAAGCTTGTGGTGCTACCCCCTATAAGAGCAGGAGAAGTGGTGCGCAGCCTTATCCTATAATTTCCTAGCGCTAAGGGTGCGGGCAATTGGCAGTTTAGCACGCCAGAAGTATTGCTTTGTAACTGTGCTATGATTATAGGATTAGTAAAATTGCCATTTGCCTCAGAGAGCTCTGCAATTATTTGGTTGTTTACGTCGAAACTTCCTATTAAACGGTAGCTTAGAGAAAAAGTATCACCCGGACAAAGGCGACTATTTAAATTATTAGTTGCCCATATGTATTGTTCTACTTGTTCGTAGTTTGCTTCCCAGCCTTTTCTAGTAACACTTGCGTCTGTTTCAAAAATAAGAAAGAATGAGCTACTATCGGTGAGAAAGGTAGGAGGAATACTGTTGCCTCTAAAAGTTCCTAGAAATTCGCCATTTTCGTCTTTGCCAGCGTAGATATGCAGCTTATCACAGCAGGTCTCAGTTTCGAATCGAGAAAAACTTAGTTTTAATAAACCTATTCTAGGTTCAGGTGCAATTAGCCAAGTGCAATACAAATCATTACTGTAATTTTGATTCTCTAGGGAACCGTCTGTAAACGTACCACTAGGAGCATTCAAAATGGTTTCTCCATGGCAAGTAGGACAAGTAAGGGTTACTTCTATCGTACTACTACTTATGCGCGGTTCTGTATTGGTAATCATTCTTAACTTATAAGAAGCCCCATCTTCTATATTTAAAGGCCATTGAAAGGTAACAGTGCGAGGACCAGCATGAGCAGGAGTAGAGTACAATATTCTGGCATTTTCCCAACTTCCATTTTCGTCTGACATCTGTAAGAGAAATTCTGTTCCAGGAGTGAAATTGCCAACTCCTTCATATTCAAAGGTTTGAGATTCTCCACAAATAAGGATAGGCGTACTCCAGCCTAAAATTTTAATTCCTTCATTTTGCACTTCGTATTTTGCTATCCAGCCGCTAGCATTTACACTACCATCTGTTCGAAAAGTGATAAGCATGGCACCTGCATCTCCAATGATTTCATCTGGCAGCTCATCTCCCCGAAATCTTCCTAAAACTAAATCTGTCGTAGTAGCCCCATTATAGACGGTTACTTCGTCACAGCAAGCTTCTGTATCGAAGTGCAAAAATTGTAGTCGAATAAAATTAGCTTGAGGAGGCTGTATAAGCCAGCTGCAGTCTAGGTTATTACTATAAGTAGGTCCTCTTCTTCTATCAGCAAAGATTCCTTGAGGTTCGGTGAGCACTTGTTGCCCTTCACAACTAGGACAGATATATAATTTTATGTTTACTGGGCTTATTGCTCCTACTATGCGAGGAGAAGTAGCTGTTACACGCAGGCGGTAATTATTTCCTTCGGGTATATTTTCCAAAATAGCTTTAATTGCAGTATCTCTAGATATATTTTCTATGCTAGCTAGTTGGCGAGCGGAAGTAAAATTTCCATTTCTATCAGAGAGCCAAACTGTAAAAGTGTTGTTAGAATCAAAATTGCCAATGGTTTTAAATCGAAGTAACAAAGTATCTCCTATACAGAGGCTAGAGGGCAACTCTTGAATTAAGATATTACTATTTAAGGCTCGATATTCTACTTGGAAACCTTGTCTTACACCAAAATTATTTGACAAAAAAACTAATAAAATTTTTGCGCCCGAAGAAGTTATTATATAATCATTTATTCTGCCGCTAAGTTCGGCAATCAGAGGAGCATTTTCGTTCTCGCCGTCATAAATTCGTAGGAAATCTTGATTTGACTCTGTTTCTAATGATGTGATTTTTACTTCAATTCCTGCAGGGTTATTTTCAGGAGCTATAAGGAAGCGGCACAGAGAATTATTGCCATAAGGTAGTGCACCGCTTCCATCATCAAAATTACCCTGCAATGCAGTATATACTTGAGTGCCGCTACAATAAGTTTTACACCCAGTAACGGCAATAGGTATACTAGGCACGCTTATAAAACTAGGACTACTTGCTACTATCCGTAAGCGGTAATTTTGGCCCTCGGCTACATCGGCGGGTAAAAGAAAACGAAATTCTCCCGATTGATTAGTAGTGAGTGTAGATAATAAGCGGGGTTGTGTAAAATTACCATCGGGGGTAGAAAGTTCTAGGCGAAATGTATTTTGTGCATCAAACTCTCCGATGGCTATAAAGCGTATCACTTGTACACTATCGATACAGAGCCGAGGCTGTGTTTGATTAAATTGGAAGCGCAGGGTACGGGACAATGTTTGATAGGAAGCTTGCCAGCCGCTGCTGCTAATGCTTCCATCTGTGGTGAAGGTTACAAACATACTACCTGCCGAACTCCGAATTGGCTCACTATCTCCTGTTCCAGAAAGTCTTTTAAGGATAGGAGCTTCATCTGAGTTACCATCGTAAACCGTTACAAAGTCGCAGCATCTTTCGGTTGAAAAGCGCTCAAAGCGGAGTTCAATAGCTGCCGCATTAGATGGCTCAATAAGCCAAGAACAGCTAAGGTTATTGCCATATTCACCGGAGGTGTTTCCGTCGCTAAAATTACCGTTGGGTGCTGTAAGTATAGCTCCCGCCTGGCAAGGATCATTACAATTGCGAATTGTTACAAAGTCGGTAGCAGCACTGGCGGCATTAGGGCTGGTGCTTCTAATTCTAAGACGGTAAAAAGCACCAGGCACTACGTCAGAAGGAATTCTAAAAGAAAATAACCCACTGCTATTGGTAGTTTCTACTCTTGAGAGAGTAGTGGCTCTTGTAAAATTTCCGGCAGAATCCGAGAGTTCTAGAATAAAGGTATTTCCACTATTAGCTCTGCTGCTTGCTTCAAAAGCAATTTCGTGGTCTTTTTCAGAGCATAAAATGGAAGAATTGAAGTTGGTAATTTTTACTCCATAATTCTGGGCTTGATAGCGAGCAAAAAAACCATTACTTGTAATTTGAGAATTGCTCCTAAAAGTGACTAGCATTTCTCCCTTTGTGCTTACAAGCTCTGGGGGCAAATTGTGGCCACTAAACTTTCCTAAGAGGGGAGCATCAGTAGTAGAGCCATCATACACAGAGACGTAGTCTGCCAAAGGTTGTGTGCTAAAACTTTCAAATTGTAAACGGATAGCTTGAGCGCCTGGCGGCTGAATGAGCCAAGTACAATCGAGATCGTTTCCATAGGGGGCTTGGTTAGAGCCTTGGCTTATTTCTCCATTAGCGGCTGTAAAAGTAGTATTCCCACTACAACAGCGTGTAAGTTGAATATTAATAAAATTACTTTGTGTGGGGGGAGAAGAACCTACAAGACGAATTCTATAATTTCTACTAGGCTGGAAAAATACGGGAATAGTTGCAGATATACTTGCGGAAGCATTTGCATTAAGGCTAGCTAGTGTAAAAGGGCTAGTAAAACTACCGGAAGCATTTGAAATTTCTAAGCGAAATTGATTATTGGAGTTAAAATTTCCTGCGGTAGTGAAAGATAAAGTCAGATTACTTCCTATGCAGTATACTGAGCGATTTAGAGAATCGGGTAAAAAAATAGAAGTTGGTTCGGTAATAGTTATTTTATGCCGTGAGCTATAGATAAGAGGACAATCTAATTTAGCTATTGCTGCTCGCAAGTAAAAAGTACCTAATTCTGAAAAACTAGTTTGAAAAGAGGTGGCGCCGTTAGCTGTTGAAAAGGATTGCCATGTTAGGCTATCACGCGAAATTTCCCAGAATACTGTTCCGCCACTACTTCCCACTAAAGAAAAATTTATAATTGCATTACGAGTGGCTTGAAGTGGAGCATCAATGACACCTGCAATGGGGGGAGCAGGGCAAAATTCTGCAGGAGCTAGCCCTGTGATAATAATTGAAACCTTCTGACGATTCCCCCTTAAAGTTCCCTTATGAGTTATTTTTAGGGTATAAATGCCTGCTATAGGACGGCCTATCCAAACTTTTTCAACATTATCGCGGTTATTGTTTCCTTTTATTGCAGGTGCCGAAGGATTATTAGGGTCTAATATATAGGGCAAAAAGTGCTGATTTTCTCTTTCTATTACCAAGTCTAAGTCATTGACCAACATTCTGCGTGTAGGATTGAGCGAAGGGGGGGGTGGTGTTGCTTCAGGGTCTGCCCAAGCAATAGTGGCTGCTAAAGGAACTCCATTGCCTGCAGCTAGCAAATTTAGGGTGTAAGTTGCTCCCTGCTCTAAGTCGATTTCTAAAATTTGAGTAGTAATTCCTTTTTGCCGAATAACGTGTGCTGCTGCTTCAGCATTAAATAATCCCCATCCTAGCTGATAATCTGGACCTTCGGCGCCAATATCTTGAGCGGTATGTATGGCTAAGGCTTTAAGGGTAGAAGCTAGCATGACTTGCCCCCCATTTAGCTGCTGATAATATTGTTGTAATAAACCTAGAGAGGCTGCTACTCCTGCTGCTGCTATGGAGGTACCACTTTGAGTATCATAGCTATTAAAGCTTTGAGCGCTTGCAGAAAAAACATTTACTCCAATCCCTGCTAAGTCAGGCTTTATACGGCCATCGTCAGTAGGGCCAAAAGAAGTAAAAGGAGCTGGAGTATAGGTCGAACTAGAAAAATCTTGAGCTACTGCTCCTACAGTTAAAATATTTTTAGCTACGGCTAGCGGATTCAAAGCATCATAAGGACCATCGGGCTGGCGTTGAACAGTGCTGCGTTGCCAGAGTCCATTCCTATTTCTTACAAAATGAGGCTCATTAGGGGCTGGTCCTTTTTCTGCTCTATCGTTACCTGCGGAATATACCATAAGATAGTAGGGGGCTCGGTAAGCCAAAGCATCTCTTTGGGCAGCGTCTTCATCATAAAATCCAAAACGATAATCAGTAGTAGAACTTATCCTAGAATTTCCCATCCAATACCAAGTTCCCTCCCTCTGGTGCCATCCTGTTAGCTTTCCATAAGGGTGACAAGAAACGAGCAGTCCCTGTTCCGCAGCTTCAGTCATTTCGCTTAAATCGTTATTCCAGTCGTAGGCGTGTAGGGTGGCAGCGGGGGCTATTCCCTTGGCTTCAGGGGTAATACCTGCGCCAATTAAGGTTCCTGCTATATGAGTAGCGTGGAGGGTAGGAGGGAAAGCTCCATCTTTTTGTATAGAGCGGCCTTGTAATTCTTGATGGATAGTTTGAACAGCTCCGGCATCCCAGAGCGCTAGAAGTAAACCTTGCCCTTGGATATTTTCTCCTAAGCTTCCTCCTGCCCAAAGAGTATTAGCTTTAAGGAGGGTAGCTACTTGTGCATTATGAGTACAATAGTATTCTAACAAGCTATCTCTTCCTATTTTTTGGGCGGATATACAAGTGCCATTGGCTTGCTGTACTTCTTGCCAAGATTGGGTTTGTTGGGCATACAAACGAGCTTCTTTTTGGGCTTGCTTATTCTTGTATAGAGTTGCTTTCAATTTCAAGGAATCTTCAAAAAAGGGAAGCTTTATTTTAGATTGAGCAAATATTATATTATTTGGAGCAATCCTAAAGAAAATACATATGAGTAATAATAACCTTATGGGACTGGTGAATTTCATATTATGCAAGAAATTTTAGATGAATATAAAAAAAATATAAAATCAAAAAAGAAGCAAGCAAGGTTCTGGAGTATTATGTGCTTATTGCTTCTTCTATTGCTTGCCAACAAAGGGCGGCTGTTTTTTCCCAAGAAAACTTTTGTTTTTGTTTTTGCGCAGCACTAATTAACTGGCTTCTTAGATTTGGGTTAGTAGCTAATTCAATTAAGCCTTGTGCTATATCGGTAGTATCGTAGGGGTCAACCAAAAGGGCAGCTCCATTGGCTATTTCAGGCATGGAAGTTACTTTGCTAGTGAGTATGGCTGTATGAGTTTGCATAGCTTCTAATAGAGGTAAACCGAATCCTTCAAAAAGAGAGACGTAGCATAGGGCCAGGGCAGAGGCGTATAATTTAGCAAGTTCAGTATCGGATATACTTCCTGTAAAGATTACGTCCTTTTGATAGTGCATTTTTTGGTAGCATTTGATTACGTTTTCGAAGTTCCACGCCTTGCGCCCAATGATAAGCAATTTTATAGGCAAATGAGTGTTTTCTTTAAAGATGTCAAAAGCTTGGAGTAGCCTTTCGAGATTTTTTCTCGGGTGTATAGCGCCTACGCTTAAAAAGAACGGAGCTCCCTGGGTATATTGATTGCGTATTTGTTGTTGTTTCTGGGGCTCCAAGGGCTGGAAGAGAGGACTAGCACCATTGTATACGACTTTTAGTTTTTCTTGAGGCGTATTGTAAGTTTGATGTATATCGTTAGCGGTATATTGGGAGACGCAGCAGATGCGCTTTGCTTTTTGGGCATAACGCGGAAAAAAATAGCGATAGTGCAGAAGATGTAACTTGGAAATACCTTGTGGAAAGTGTTCGAACGCCAAGTCGTGGAACACGGCTACTTGGGGAATATTACTTCTTAGACAAAGGTAACCATCGGGTGAAAAAAAGACATTGGGCTGAATTTTTTTTAATTGATAGTAGGTAGCACCTTCAAAAAAAGCAATATATAAGAGGGGATGACGAGCTGGAGGAAAAAGCACGATAGGAATTATGTTGGGTGCATATAGGTATTCAGGTCTATAGGGGCGATCGAAGAAAAAATAGAATTCCACATTGGGGTGATTTTTTACCCATTGCTGCAAGACATTTTGTGTAAATCTTCCGATTCCTTCCAGGGGAGGGGTGAGCAAAAAACGAGTATTCACAGCTACTTTCATAGAAGTGATATTTCTTTGGGAATACTGACTAGCTAGCTACTTAAAACTACAAGTCTACAAGATTTATAGCTGTTTTGCAGCTACTTTTGACAGGTTATTTTCTATTGACTTTTAGTATCTAAGGTAGAGGCTTTGAGGTAAGGAGGGGGGATACTTTTCTTTAAGAGCTTTCTTGGCAAGAGAATTTTAGGCTGTGATTATTGGGCAAAGAAATTCAACTCACGATAAAAATTAGAAGAAATTTAGAATAGGGTGATGTTCAGCACAAGACTATTAGCGAAGCTATAGGGATTATAGGAAAAGCTATGGTAATTAAAATTGACTAAGCTTTTAGCTAGAATTATGCTAACATTTTTTGATTTTCTTTCCGCTACGGTTCGATTAAAAATAACAGGGCAAGTGTGTTTACCCTGGAGGATGATTGATTCAATTCCGCTGCGGCTCGATTAAAACTAGTTTCTTTACCAAGAGGTATAATTACTGATTTTGCCAGCCCTACTAGCAATCCGATTAAGTACGCCATAAATATAAAACGAGCTTTGATTAATGTCAAGTGAAATTTCAATAAAATATTTTTGCTTTTTTATTTTTTTTTAAATAAAGCTTTGATTAATGTCAAGTGAAATTTCAATCTACAAGCCCACTCACTACCACTACCCCACCCAAGCGCTTTGATTAATGTCAAGTGAAATTTCAATTCCGCTACGGTCCGATTAAAACTGTGCTTTTCGGAGGGCTGTGATTCCGAAGAGGAGGGTTTCAATTCCGCTACGGTCCGATTAAAACGAAGATGAGCTGGGTAGGAAGCTAAGGGTATTTCGTGTTTCAATTCCGCTACGGTCCGATTAAAACCATGTCTTTAGTATAAAAAGAGCTTTCCATTTTTATGTTTCAATTCCGCTACGGTCCGATTAAAACGTAAGAAGCCACATCACGTAATGATTCTACAAAAAGGTTTCAATTCCGCTACGGTCCGATTAAAACTGAAAACTTTCGTCTCTACCTATATCTTTTAAGAACGTTTCAATTCCGCTACGGTCCGATTAAAACTGCTTAGGATAATTAAATAAAAGATAATTTTTTATTGTTTCAATTCCGCTACGGTCCGATTAAAACTTATAATAATGTTCAGGATAATGTTTTTTTAAAAAAGTTTCAATTCCGCTACGGTCCGATTAAAACGTCTCATGTGCCTGTAACTTTAAAAGAACTTCATGATTTTCAATTCCGCTACGGTCCGATTAAAACTTTTCAAAGTATTCTTGAAGCTGAACAAATTCAGACGAAATTTGTTTTGTAATATTTTCTGTTTTTTGTGCTGTTACGGGGAAAAGTTCGTCTGTTAATGTTTTGAAAGGGAGAGCTAATACCTCAGCTGCGTAAGAAGCTACATCACGTAATGATTCTACAAAAAGAGCGATAGGTTCAAAAACTCTAGCTAACGTTTCTTGAAAAGTTTCGTCTCTACCTATATCTTTTAAGAACAGTTTGAAGTTATCTTTTAGTGTATTAAATCTCCCTTCCATCGTTTTGGATTGTTTTTCCATAGCTTCTGCTAAACCATTTCAATTCCGCTACGGTCCGATTAAAACGTCTTCTTTGCATTCAAAAACTCTTGCTTTTTTCGTATTTCAATTCCGCTACGGTCCGATTAAAACCTAAATGTTTTTGCATAGCCCTTATCTATCCAGCTGATTTCAATTCCGCTACGGTCCGATTAAAACCAAAACCCCACAAACAAAATAAATTGTTGGGGGGTTTATTTCAATTCCGCTACGGTCCGAT
>JANWXU010000120.1 GCA_025057395.1 Bacteroidia bacterium
GGACGAAGAAAAGAAACGTAATTTTCTTCAAAAATCTCTAACTTTTCAATAAAAGGAGTTTTATCTACAAATACATATTTAGTGGCAAGTTTAGCAAAGTTACTAATGCCATAAGGTAAAAAAAATGAATTTTGCATATTTTTTACAAGAGGCTGTTAAACTTAGGTCGGTATAACTGATACTATTTAGTTTTATAAGCTGAATAAAATACTTGGGGTAATACAGTTAAGGTGAGCAACATACAAATAAGTAAGCCGCCTACAATCATGATAGCTAAGGGTTTTTGAACTTCAGAACCCATGCCGGTAGAAATGGCAGCTGGTAGGAGACCCATAGAACCCATTAGTGAGACCATAGAAATAGGACGGATACTTGTATATACTCCATGTGAAACTGCGTCCTTTAGAGGAATTCCATTCTTGATATTTTGTCGAATTTTGCCAATTAGTACAATACTACCTACAGTAGCGACGCCAAATAATATAATAAAGCCAATTCCAGCAGAGATACCGAAGGTGGTGTTAGTGGTCCAAATGGAAAGATAGCCTCCAATGAAGGCAAAAGGAAGAACTAAGCAAGAGATAAGAGTATCTTTAGTATTACCTTGAAAATTAAGCCATAGAAGGAAGATAATCATAAGTAAAGATATGGGCACAATAAGTGCGAGTTGTCGGGTGGCTCTTTCTTTACTTTCAAATTCTCCTGACCATTCAATTTTATAAGCTTGTGGTAGCTTGATAGCTTGATTAATTTTTTGTTGAGCTTCAGTAATAGTACTGCCTAGGTCTCTTCCTTCTATGCTAAAGCCCACAGCAATGTAGCGGCTACTGCCTTCACGGTAAATAAAGGTAGGTCCGGTGATAAAACTAATTTCTGCAATCTCCTTAAGTGGAATTTTTTTCTCATACATAGTGGGGATAAGAATCTCACCTATTTTTTGAGGGTTATCTCGATAATTTTTTTCAAAGCGGAGGCGAACATCAAATATTCTTTCATTTTCATAAAAAGCCGTTGCGGCTCTTCCACCGATAGCCATTTCAATTACTGCTTGCGCATCTGCCATGGAGACCCCATATTTACCCATACGTTTTTCATCTAATTTGATACGCAGTTCGGGTAAACCAATATTTCGGTATACATTTAAATCTTTAATGCCTTTTACATTTTTGAGCACCTGTGCTGCTTGTTCTGCATATTTCTCTAGTTCAAATAGATTATCACCGAAGATTTTGATAACTAATGAGCTTTTTACCCCCGCTACATATTCTTCAACGTTATCCTGAATGGGCTGACTAAAGCCGAAAACAATGCCTGGATAGGCCTGCAGTGCTTTTCGCATTTCTTCGATAAGCGCAGCTTTAGTAATTTTTCTCCGCCATTCTTTTTCTGGGTAGAGCTGTATATGAAATTCAATATTAAAAAAGCCGGTAGGATCGGTGCCGTCGTTGGGCCTGCCTGCTTGGGTAAGTACAAATTTAACTTCTTGAAATTGGCGGAGCCTTTGTTTCATTTCATTAGCCAAGCGTACTGATTCTTCGAGGTTTATACTGTTAGGTAGAGTAGCTCGTACGTATATAGCTCCTTCATTGAGCTTAGGTAAAAATTCAGTGCCATGGTTCAAAAAGCCTACTATACATACTACTAGAAGGATAATAAAACCTGTTATTGTAAGCCGAGGATATTTAGCTGCCCCAAGGTAAGTTTGAAACAAAGCTTTACGAAAGATTTTTGTGATAAAGTTTTCTTTTTCTAAAATATTTTTATTTAATAATACCTTACACATAGCAGGCACATAAGTAAGGCTAAGGATAAGAGAGCCTAGTAATGCAAAACCCAGGGTATAGGCAAGAGGGGAAAACATTTTGCCCTCTACTTTTTGAAAAGAGAAGATAGGAATGAGAGCAGTAATTACAATTAACATTGCAAATAAAATGTAGGTAGCTACACTAGTAGCACTTTTTTTAATAATACCACTTTTAGAAATTTTATTAAACTTTTCTAGCCCCAATTGATGAGCTCTTTTAGAGAGAGCTACAAAAACTGTTTCAGCTATTACTAGGGTACCTTCTAATAATAAGCCAAAATCTAATGCGCCCATGGAAATAAGATTGGCAGGCATTTTCATAATTCGTAGCATAAGGATAGCAAATAAAAATGAAAGAGGAATTACTGAGGCTACAATGAGGGTGATACGCCAGTTATATAGGAAAATGAATACCACCAAAGAAACTAGAACTATTCCTTCTACAAGATTTTTAGTGACAGTATTTACTGTAGCATTTACTAGCTCCGTACGATCTATAAAGGGCTCTATTTTAACATCCTTAGGTAAGACTCTTTCATTGAGCTCAACTATTTTTTGTTTTACCTTGGCAATTACTTCGCTGGGATTCTGGCCTCGTAGCATTACGACAATGCCTTGTACTAAATCATCTTCATCTTGTAATCCTACTTGTCCAAGTCTGGGCTTGGCAGAAATAGTAACCTCTGCCACATGTTTAACAAGAATTGGTGTAGAGCCCTTTACCACAATAACTATATTTTTAATATCTTCTATACTTTCCAAAAGGCCTACTCCTCTTACTACATACGCTTGAGACCCTCTTTCTATTACGTCACCGCCTACGTTAATATTGGTTCTCGATACAGCTTCAAAAACTTCAAGAGGGGATAAATCATAGTTAGCTAGCTCAGTAGGGTTAATGCGGATTTCATAAATTTTTTCTTCGCCGCCAAAAGTAATTACATCTGCCACGCCAGGTACTGAAACTAATTCTCTTTCAATTACCCAATTTTGAATAGCAGTAAGTTCTTTAATAGGGCGCTTACTTTTTATAACGTAACGAAAAATTTCACCTGTAGCACCATAAGGGGGTTCTATCTCAGCTTCAGCACCAGGAGGTAATTCTACGCTCTTTAAACGATTACTAGCATATTGTTGGGCGTAAAAGTCATCTACTTCATCTTCAAAAATAACCGTTACCACAGAAAGCCCAAAGAGAGAAATAGAACGAACTTGGGCTTTCCTAGGAATAGTATTCATTACTTTCATAATAGGCAATGTTATGAACTTTTCTACCTCCTCGGCACTTCTTCCTGGCCATTGGGTGATTATTCTTGCTCGCGTATTAGTAACATCTGGAAAAGCTTCTATAGGTGTATGAAGGTAGCTATAAATACCGGCACCTAGTAAAAAGAGAGTAAAAAAGAAAACAATTGTAGAATTTCGAAGCGAAAAAGCTACTATTCCTCGAACAATTCTATTCATCCTAAATTAGAAAAGCAAACAAAAAGGAGTTAAATAGCAGTAATAGCAGTGTTATCCAAGTAAGAGAGGGGTTTATTTAAAAGTTTTTTAGTTGTTGATAAATGAGCAGGTGGTTTTGAGTGATGATATTTTCGTCTTCATTCAAGCCACTACTGATAAAGGTAGTACCGTTGGTTTTGGCTAAGATTTCAATTTTACGAGTCTCTATATTACAATCATCTTTATATACAACTACAAAATGCTGATTATCATCAAAGATGATAGCATCGGTAGGAATAGCAAGAGCCTCGAAGGGTTCTTGTTTAAGAGCTAATACGTCTACTAGCATGCCAGGCTTAAGTTTATAGTCTGGGTTAGGAAATACTACCCTAGCCTTAAGTACTTTGGCTTCGCTATCGTATACTTGCGAAATAGCACCAATTTTACCATAAAATGTTTCGCCTGGGTAAGAAAGTGTTTTAATTCCTACTTCCATGCCAACTTGAATATTTTTAACATTAGAGGCATAAACATTTATCATTATCCACACTTGGCTAAGGTCTGAAATAGTAAATAGAACCTCTCCGCCGGCAGTAATTTGGGTACCTGCTGCTATAGATTTTGCTGTAATGAAGCCACTTGCAGGGGCTTTAATTTGAAAAACACCCTTTTCTGGAATTGCGCTGTAAAGGTTTAGAATCGAATAAATTTTTTCTTTTTCTGCTTTTAAGATATCTACTTCACTTTTTACTTCCAGATATTCTTTTTCTGAAGCAATACCGTCTTGTAGCATAGACTGGGTCATTTGCAATTTTTTTTCTGCTACACTGATGCGGGATTCTATGCTTTTGGATTGGGCATATAGGTCAGAAAGTTGTGCGCTGCGAAGTTCTGCTAAAACTTGCCCTTTTACCACTTGATCTCCTAAGCTAAAATAGGTATTTGAAATAATGCCATCTACTAGGCTTACAAAATGGACCACCCTGTCGGGGTTAGGTTCTACAGAGCCTGTTAACGCAATATTTTGGTCTACTAATTTTTTTTGAGCTTTGGTAAAAGCTATTTTGTTTTTGAAGGTGCTATCTAAGCAGTAGCTAATACCTGCAGGCTGCTTTATTTTTTCAGGTTGCTGAGTGCAGCTTTGTAGTACTAAAAGAATGAATAACCAATGGTAAAACATATTTAAGGAAGAAGGTCTATACCTAAAGAATAATTAAGATTTTGGATTTTTTCGTTTAATTCTTTAATTGCCTCTAAAATGATAGTTTTGTTTTCTAGATAAGCTTCTGAAAAATCTAGATATTCTAATAGGCTAATATTTCGATTTAGGAAATTTTGAGTGTAGCTATTAAGCAGTCTATCTAAAGTGGATTCATAAGTAGGCTCAATTTTTTCTAAAAATTGAATTGCTAGTTGTAAATTATTGTAGGCTAAAGCTATTTCATTATAAATGGTTTGTAATTTTTGCTGATGCTGTAATTCCGATTGCATAATGCTTACTTTCGCTACCTCAATATTTCCTTGATTACGGTTGAAAAAAGGAAGTTCCATGCCTACTCCAAATCCTATAAAATTATACATAAAGTTTCCCCCTCTATCGTAGCTACCTTTTACGGTGAGGTTAGGTATACGCATAGCTTTTTCTAGTTCATATAAGGTTTGATAATGAGCTTTATTAAGCTCTAAAAGTTTAAGATCAGCTCTATTATTTTGTGCAATTTGAAAAAGACTATCAAGTACAAGGTTTTTGTAGGGGATTGTATTGGGCAAAAATCCTTCTTCTACTAGAACCAGATAAGTATTGCTAGGTAATCGCATTAAGATTTTAAGCTCTTTTTGCACTTCGTTTGCTTTTTGATAATACTCGCTAAGCTCTTTAGTAATTTTTAGCTCCAGTGCTCTTAAGCGAATATAATCGCCCCTGGGAATATTGCCGAGTTCTACTTGTTTTTGATAAGCTTGGGTAAGTTGTTTTACAGAAGACAATTTTTTTTGATAAAGGGCTTCTATAAGTTGTAGGTACTGAAGGTAAATAAGTTGCTTTCGAAATTCTAGTTTTAAAGTGCGTAGGAGTTGTTCAAATTGCTGGCGTGCCTGTTGCACTCCTATTTTTTGTAGACTAATATTTTTAGTTCTTTTACCGGCTGTGTAGATTAATTGCTCGATAGAGAGGGCAACTTGTTGGTTTCTACCCGATGAGCCTACTAAGGGCGGAAGCTCTTCTCCAAACTGACTTATTTGAGTGGGTGTTGCCCATAGATTAATTTCGTCTATTAAAAGGGCAGGGTTGGGCCAAAGCCGTGCTTGTAGCACTAATGCTTCGGCTTTAGGAATTTCCAATTTTTCTGCTAAAAGAAGTAGATTTTCTTTAAGGAAAATGGCTTCATAGGCCTGGCGGCTTAATTTTAGAGTATCCTGAGCGTGTAAAAGACTAAAAAAGATTACTAGTCCGAAGATAAGAAGGTTCTTTAATTTCATTGGCATTGCTCTTGATAAAAGCAATACGCAAATTTGCCTACATAGAACTTAAAATAAACTTAAGAAGTATAAAAATTGGCTTAAAGGTGAAAGGTAAGAGTAAATACATGGGTTCGAGGGGTAGGACTGCTATAAGTAATAGAGCCTTGATGTAGGTTGATAATTTTTTGCGCTAGTACTAGTCCTAGGCCTAGACCAGATGATTTTTGACTATTTTGTCCTCGAAAGAAATAATCAAATATAAAGGGCTGCTCCTCTTGCTTGATAGGTTCGCCTTGGTTGATAAAAGCAATAGAAATTTTATCTTTTTGAGTACCATCAATTTGAATTTGTGCTTTAGGAATATCACTATATGAAATGCAATTATTCAATATATTTAGAAAAGCTTGTTGGAGTAAGAGTTTATTTGCCTTAATAAAAAGCTTTTTCTCGTTAAATTCTTCGGGTTCAAAATAAATTTCAAATTCAAAGTGGGGATGAATATTATTTATTTCCTCAATAGCCTCGAAAAGAATTTCATCTAACCTTAAAGAATGCTGTGGCAGATGCCCATTAGATTCAGCTTTTGCAATTTCAAGTAAAGTATGAATCGTTTCTCCTAGAGTCTTAGCTCGAATTATCTGCATTTCTAAATGCTCATTTTTTGCTCGCAGGCAAGTAATAGCACGATTTCGTTCTAATTCGGATACTAGAACAGCAATTGGCGTTTTAAGCTGATGTGAAATATGATGAATAGCGTTTTTTTGGAAGGTAAAAGCTGCATTGGTTCTTTCTACTAACTCATTGAATTTATTTATTAGGTATTGCAGCTCATAAGTACTGGTTTTTAGGGCAAGAGGAGCTATAGGCGGAGTACTCAAATTTAGCTTGTTTAAGTGCTCTGCAAGGGTAGTAATAGGCTTAGTTATTTTATTGGAAAGATAAGAAGTAATAAAAAGTACAATAAGCGATATGGAAGTAGTTATAATAACCAAAACATTTCTTAAGTATCGAAGCTTGGAATAACCAAAAGCATCGTAAGCCTTACTAATAGCATAAAAGTGATTGAATTGATTTTCTAAGTATACTCCAATTATATCATACTTTCCTTCTTTAATTTCTATCCACTGATTGGCAGGAGAAAGTTCATTCAAAATAGCTTGGTAATTACTAATGGGCAAATCGTCTATACTTTTATAAATCAGGCTTTTATGTTTATTGAAAATTAACATTTTTTCATCGTAGAAATCATGGATGGTATGTTTATCCATGATATTACTTAAATTTTCACTAAGTTCTTTATACTCTGCAATGAGCCTGATAGTATAAGCTATTTTTTCTTTTTGTCGCTGGTGAAATTCTTCTTCGCGATATTCAGAAAAAAGGAGATATACTACTAGCGAAGAAAGAACTGTAAGGGAGATTACTGTTACAGAAAAGCTAAGTAAAATTTTATTTCTAATTTTCATACTTCTAAGTAATAGCCAAAACCTACCTTGGTTTTGATACTATTTTTAGCAAAAGGCTTATCAATTTTATTTCTTAGAAAGTTGACATATACTTCTATGGTGTTGGTATTAGCATTAAAATAGCTTCCCCAAATTTCTTGGATAAGTTCTGCTTTAGAAATGACTTCCCCTTTTTTTTCCATTAGCTTTTGTAAGATTTGAAATTCTCGAGGAGTGAGTGTGATTTCAATTTGATTACGGAAAACTCTTTTTTGCGCCTTATCTAAAACGATATCTCCAGCAATAAGCAATTGATTATCGTGAGTTACGGGTTTATTATAACTTCTTTTGATAAGAGATTGGACTCGTAAAATTAATTCTCTCATGTAAAAAGGCTTGGTTAAGTAATCATCGGCTCCACATTCAAAGCCTTGGATTTTATCTTCTAACTCCCCAAAAGCCGTGAGCATAAGAATGGGGGTATGCTGGTTATATTGGCGAAATTCTTTAGCCAATACAAAGCCATTTTTACCAGGTAAATTGATATCTAATATCAAGCAATCGAAAATATTTTTCTTCAAATATCGTTCTGCTAATAATCCATCGTATACCACTTGGGTTGCAAAATGGCATTCTTGTAGGGCTAAGCAAATGTTTTGACTTAATGTGTGGTCATCTTCAATGATTAAAATTTTCATATTTTGAAATTTCTATTTCTTATTTGGCTTCTAATATTTCTAAAAATAATAACTACACTTAAACTCAGAAAGAAGGGCTTACTTCTTCTGGTAATTAGTAATGCCTTGACTTACTAAAATGTAATCTGATATCTAGTTAGGAGAGGAGAGATATTTTTAAGTAAAATTTCACACTTAACGTCTAAAATAGTTTTTTAGAAAAAATTTTCATATATTTCTTTTGTGTTATTAAAATTTTGAAGTGAAATATATGTATACACTACACAAATTAGCCTTGCTTTTATTTTTCTTACTTTCTTTTTGGGCTTGCCTCATTGCAAAGCGGCCATTTAAGCCTATTATTGAACCCCAAATTACTCAAAGTGAAAACTATTTTCCTTTTACTGAAAATAAGGGACAGTGGCACTCGAATGTTATATACCAAGTGGATTTACCCTTAGGAAAATTATACCTAGAGCAAAATTGTCTGACCTACTGCTTTTTAAATACTCTTCCCCATGCGCATGGGCTAAAAGAAGAAGAACACTATCATAATTATATCGCCCATCGTTTGAAAGCACATGTATATAAAGTGCACTTTGTAAATAGTAATTATAAGCCTCAATTAATACCCCAATATATTTCTCCCGATTACGCTAATTATTTTAAGGGAGATAAGGCTGTCTCTGGGGTTTACTCCTATAAATCTGTCTGTTATAAAAATTTATATTCTGGAATAGACCTAGAATTCTATACTCAAAGAGAAGGTATTAAATATGATTTTATTATTCAACCTGGGGTAAACCCTAGGGAAATTCAATTGCGTTATGAGGGGGTTACTAATTTATTTCTTCATAAAGGAAAACTAATCATTCGAACTAGTATTAATGAAATCCAAGAGTCTATTCCCAAAGCTTATCAAATTATTGATGGTAAACAGAAAATAATACCCTGTGAGTACGTTTTACAGGAAGGCAACCTAGTATCTTTTCATTTTCCTAAAGGTTATAATTCTCAATTTCCTTTAATTATAGACCCAGTTTTGGTGTTTGGTACACTTACAGGTTCTCGAACAGATAATTGGGGTTTTACTGCTACTTACGATGACGAGGGTAACTTTTATTGCGGAGGAATCGCTTATTCTTGGGGCTACCCTACTAGTACGGGTGCTTTCCAAGTAGATTTTGCAGGAGGGGTACAGTACCCTTCAGAGCAAAGTCTTTGGTACGATAGTGATATTGCTATTATTAAGTACAATCCTAGCGGAACAACTCGTATATGGGCAACTTATTTAGGAGGAAGAGATAATGAACAGCCTCATAGCTTAATTGTTAATTCTAGCAATGAGCTTTTTATTCTGGGTACAACTCGTTCTAATGACTTTCCTACCACTTCTACTGCCTATGACCGTACCCATAATGGGGGCATAGATATTATCGTCACTCGCCTTAACGCTAATGCCACTCAGCTTTTGGGCTCTACTTACGTGGGGGGTAATAATAATGATGGTATCAATATTAGGGGTGAAAGTTCCAATCCCTTGTATAAATTTTATGCAGATGATTCTCGGGGAGAGATTATTTTAGACAAGCAAGGAAATTGCGTCATTGCTAGTAGTACTAATTCTGCTAATTTCCCTACGTTCAATGCCGTGCAAACTACTTTACGTGGAAATCAAGATGCTGTAGTCTTCAAGATGAATGCCACTTTAAGTACTATGCAGTGGTCTACTTATTTGGGGGGCAATCGTATTGATGCTGGTTACTCCCTTAAAATAGACTCGAATGGTGATGTTTATGTTACGGGGGGTACAAATAGCGTCTTGGATTTGCCCGTATCTAGCGATGCTTGGAGATCCAGTTACGTGGGGGGCACAGCAGATGGCTTTATTTTCCATTTACGAGGTACAGGTGGTAGAATACTTCGGGGTACCTATGTAGGCACTACAGCCTACGATCAAACGTATATGATAGACCTCGATGCAAATAACAATGTTTATGTGGTAGGCCAAACTGAGGGTAACTATCCTATTCAAAATGTGGGCTATTCGGTAGCTCGTGGAAGCCAGTTTATCACCAAATTTGATCCAGCTTTAAGAAATATAATTTTCTCTACTCGCTTTGGTTCGGGGCGTAGTACTCCCGATATTACTATTTCTGCATTTCTTGTTGATGTTTGTGAAAATATTTATGTGAGCGGTTGGGGCGGACTTACAAGAGAAAATAATCTTCAGTATGGTTCTACCCTTGGCTTGCCCATAACGCCCGATGCTTTTCAACAGACTACTGATGGAAGAGATTTTTATTTAATTGTTTTACGTAAAGATGCGGCGAGTTTGTTTTATGCTACTTATTTTGGTGGGGGACGCTCAGAAGAGCATGTAGATGGAGGAACTAGCCGTTTTGATAAAAGAGGTGTTGTGTACCAATCGGTTTGTGCAGGTTGTGGCAGAAACAATGATTTTCCTACTACTCCCGGTGCGTGGAGTCGAACGAATAATTCAGATAATTGCAATAATGGCGCTTTTAAACTAAGAGTAGATTTATTAGAGGCAGCTTTAGCAGAATTTACTCCAAGTGTATATAGTGGCTGTAGTCCTCTTACTGTTAGCTTTACCAATCGGAGCACTGGTGCAATATCATACCGCTGGGATTTTGGAGATGGTAACACTAGTACTGCTACAAACCCTACCCACACTTTTCGAACTCCCGGACGTTATGTGGTACGCCTTACTGCTGAAAATCCTAACTTATGTAACAGAAGTGATTTTACTGAAAAAATTATTGAGGTCATTCCTGGTCCGGAACCTCCTGTAGCTGCGGATATCCGAGTTTGTGAACGTGGACCAGCTGTTTTTACTGTTACTGTGAATGATCAACAGCCGGTAGAAGTGGGTTTATTTACCCAGCCTAGTGGGAGCACTGCCTTTTCTACTGATGCTACCCCTCCCTATTTATTAAATACCCCTTCTTTTACTACTACTACTACTTACTATATAGCCACTACGCGCGGAGGATGTTCTAGTGCAAGAATACCGGTGGTAGCTACTGTAGTTTTGCCACCTCCCTTTCCCCAAATTCAAGAACCTAAATCTTGTGGCGCTGGGGTTCTTACTTTTACTTTAACTTTCACAGGCGGTACTTCGAATTTACAAGTTGCTTTATATTCCACTTCGGTAGGGGGCTCGCCTTTGCAAATAGCTGCTTCAGCTCCTTATCTCCTTAGTACTCCCTTCATCACGACTACCACCCAATTCTTTTTTGAAGTTCGAAATGATGTATGTACTACCAGCCGCATCTCAGCAAGAGCTAATATTATTACTCCGCCAGCCGCACCCTCTGCAAGCGATATTGCTCTCTGCCGAGCCGGAGTAGTTACTTTTACAGCTCGCCATGGTACTCCCCCAGGTAGCGAAATTATTCTTTACGATGCCCCCACAGGAGGACAGGTTATTGGTAGGTCTACAGCTACTCCTGCTCTGCTTGCCACTCCTTTTCTTACGGCCACTACTACCTTTTACCTAGAAGCAATTAATGATATCTGTACCTCTCGTAGGGCACCGGTAATTGTTACG
>JANWXU010000121.1 GCA_025057395.1 Bacteroidia bacterium
CCTATTGCTGTAAGTACAAATACTACTTACTATGTTGCTACTTCCTTAGATGGGTGTTTGAGCGAACGAAGTGAAGTGTATATTGATATTCATCCTATTCCAGGAACTCCTATTGTCCGGGACACTACCTTATGTAATAGTGGTTCGGTACAGTTAAATGTCAGACTACAAGGGGCTTCTGCCAATAGGATTAATTTATATTCTTTATCAGTGGGCGGTACACCAATAGCCAGTGCTACTACAGAACCTTTTGTGCTTAGCTTGTCTAATGTTACCACAAGTGCAACTTACTTTGTAGAAAGTGAGAATACAGCTACGGGCTGTAAAAGTACAAGAAGCCAAGTGCGGATTAACATGCGGCAGGCGCCAGATGCTCCTATAGTAGCACTATTGAATCGACCAGGCTGTGGAGGCGGGCCTGTGCGCATCCTTGCAGAAATGGGGGCTAATAGAGGAAATGTGATGCAACTATACAGTGTAAGTACCGGTGGAGTACCAGTAGCTACTGCAAATGGTGCCCCTTATGAATTTAGTATTCCAAGCGTTACTACTCATACTACCTTTTACGTGGAAAGCTGGAATACGGCTACGGGTTGCAGAAGCCAGCGTACTCCAATTGCTATTACAGTGCCAGGTGCTATTGCGCCACCTGCGGTAAGTAATGTGAGTATTTGTGGGGGAGGGGTGGCTACTTTTACAGGAAGTTTTAGTTTAGTAGGTGCGGAAGTACGTTTATATACCCAAGCGTTGGGAGGCAGTGTAGTAGCTTCTGATATAAATACCCCCTACCGCCTCAGAACACCAGCTATAACTACTACTACCACTTTCTATATAAGTCTATTTAGCGATGGGTGTGAAAGTGCTAGGGTGCCAGCTATTGCTACAGTGAATCCTTTGCCAGCAGAGCCTACTGTTCGAAATGTGGCACGCTGCGGAAGTGGCTCCGTAACCTTTACTGCTATTATGAATGAGCCCTCAGGAACATTTATTGACCTGTATACTCAAGCTACAGAAGGTGTAGACCTAGCAATTGTTTCTGCAAGTTCGAATCCATATTTATTAGTAACTCCTAGCATTAGTACTACAACTACCTATTATGTAGCTAGTGTAAATGATATCACGGGGTGTAGGAGTAATCGAGTAAGTGTTGTAGCTACAATAAATCCTATACCTGCTGCGCCTAACTTAGTAGATTCTGCTATTGCACGCTGTGGACCAGGAGTTGTTAACTTTAGTGTGCAAATGGGGGCTCCTGCAGGTAACATGGCTCTTCTATATAGAGACCAATGTTCGGGTAGGCCTCTTGCTGAAGATAATACTCCGCCATATGTATTATCTACGCCGCTTTTGAACCAAACTACCGACTTTTTTGTAGCGGTGCGAGACGCAAATACAGGCTGCCAGAGTGCTTGCCGTTCTGTAAAAGCTTCGATAATCGATGTTTCTACTCGTTTGAGGCTAAGTAACAGTGGTCCTATTTGTGCGGGTGCTGCTAATACTGTGACCTTTACTGCAAGTGGTGCCATGGGGGCAACAGAGTATATTTGGAGTGGACCTAATGGTTTTAGTACAACCACCTTCGGACCTACTCTTACACGAAATGGACTACTCTTGAGTGATGCTGGAACTTATTCTGTAGCTGCTATCATGGCAGGATGTACTACCTCCCCCGTAACCACAGTATTAGAGATCCGGGCTACTCCGGCGCCTCCTATGCCTATGTGCTATAGTTGTAACGCCAATAGTCCCAATAGCATTTGTGCAGGACAAAACTTAGTATTAGGACTTACCCCTGCTAGCTTTGCAGGGTATACTGCAGGAACAAACTTTATTTGGAATAGTGTTGGATATAGTGCGACTACAAGTGCAAGAGAGATTACTCGTACTTCCGTGGCACCTTCCTTTAGCGGTACTTATTCAGTAGTAGCAGTAGCGGGTGGGTGTACCTCTAGTGTTTCAACTGTAGAAATCGATGTGGCTAATATACCCCCTACTCCGACGGCTAGTAATAATGGTCCATTTTGCACAGGAAGTACTCAAATGGCAAAGCTATATGCTAGAGGCTCTGGTAGTGAAGTAACTTACCATTGGAATGGGCCTAATAGCTACCGAGCTACGGGTGATTCTGTAGCGGTAGCTTCAGTTATAACCAATGCAGGAACTTATAGCGTAGTAGCCGTTAATGCTGCAGGTTGCAGTTCACAGGTAGCTACCACTACCCTTTCTGTAATACCCTCTACTCCTGCACCTAGAGCTATATCTAATGCTCCTATTTGTGAGGGCCAAGAACTTGCCCTAAGAGTTGTAGAGCCGGTAAGTGGTATAAGTTATACGTGGAGTGGACCAGCAGGTTTTAGTCAGGAGGGTGTAATAGTAACACGTTCTAATGCCTTGTTAAATTACGGTGGAATATATACTTTAACAGCGCGTGCTAGTGATTGTCCTAGTGCTACAGTAGCCATAGAAGTTATAGTGAATCCTATTCCAGCTCCACCTACAGTAGAACGCTCTATTCGAGGGTGTGTGGGTTCTTCTATTTCGCTTGCAGTTACAGGGGGTGCTAAAACTAGTTATTACTGGCAAGGACCCGCAGGATTTACTTCTACCTTACCTAATCCTACGATTAGTGCAGCGAGAGTGAATAACCAAGGAACTTATTCAGTGGTAGCTATTAGTAATGGGTGCACTTCGGCAGCTGCTGAAGTACAAGTAGAGGTAATAACTGTGAATTCGCCCCGTGTTGCTAGCAATGCCCCTGTTTGCGAGGGACAAAATTTAACTTTGAGTGCTGAAAATGATAACTCGAATGTAAGTTATTTATGGCAAGGGCCAGCTCGGTTTGTTTCCGAAAGCCAAAATCCTATAATAAGGGGCGTTACATCTTCAGAAGCGGGAGCTTATAGTGTAGTAGCGATTGCAAATGGATGTACTTCGGCTCCTTCTGTAGTCAATGTTAATGTGAATCCGCTTCCGGCTAAGCCAAGAATTAGTTCTAACGCGCCACTTTGCGCAGGGGCCACTTTACAACTGAGTACTAATTCGCAACCTGGCTTTAGTTACAACTGGTCAGGACCCGCCAATTTCACTAGTACTCAGCAAAACCCAACAATTACTAATGTTACTACTGCACAAGCAGGAACTTATTCATTGGTGTTAGTTGCGGGCACTTGTTCCTCGGAAGTAGCAATTCTGGATGTGGCAGTTTCTGCTAATAGAGCTACACTATTAGGAAGAGACACTTCAATTTGTGTGGGCGCTCAATATGAATTACCTATTCGCCTGAGTGGTACCGGACCCTTTACTATTACCTATACTCTAGGAGCTCAGCGTTTGAATTATGTTACAGAAGCCTTCAGTGATAATGAAGTGATTATTCGAATTCCTATCCGCGTACGAGAAAGTACTACTATTCGTATTCAATCTGTAGTAGATGCAGCAGGATGCATTAATAATAATATTCCAGGGAGTGTTAATATAACAGCGATTCCCGCACCTCAAGCTACTTTGCGAGCTAATAGTATTGTAGTTTGCAATGGTTCTAGCAGCGAATTGGTTTTAGATATTAGCGGTGGTGATGCTCCGTGGCAATTAGGGTGGAGCATAAATGGTGCGGTGCAGCCAAGCGAACTTGTAGTGGCTACTCCTGCAAGGATACCTGTAAGTCCTACTGCTACTACTACCTATGCCTTTACGAGTATTACAGGTAGTAGGGGATGTACTACAGCATTAGACTTACGTGCAGTAGCTACAGTAGTTGAGCCCCCTATAGCAAGAGTTACTACTCAAAGTATATCTGTTTGTGCAGGTACAGCGGCTCAGATTCCTATAACCGTTGAAGTTCCTGTAGGAAGTAATTGGCGTTTACAATATCGCTTGGGTGTTGAGACTTCTACCTTAACGGGAAATGGGCCGGGAAGATTTAGTCTTACTACGCCAGTATTGAGTGATACGAGCTTGTTACAGTTAACACAACTTGTAAATACATCCATTCCGGGGTGTTCTAGTAATTTGAATACTAATATTAACTTGATAGTTGTTCGTCCACGTTTAACGGTAGCTCCCCAACCAGTAACATGCAGCGAAGGCGGATCCATTACGGTTACTGCTACGCAGGGTACTCCACCTTATACATTTGGCATTAGTGGAGCAGCGAATCAATCTAATAATACAGGAAATTTCTTTAACCTGCCTGCAGGTAATTATAACGTACGTGTGGTAGATGCTAATGGCTGCGAAGCTAGTTTAAGCAATGTAGTAGTGCAGAGTATTGCTGCACCAACTATTTTGAGTGTTGCGCCCACGTGTTCGACTGCAGCAGTCAGTTGGCAAAATTTAGGTGGGGCAATTTATAGTGCACGTTATCGTTTAGTTGGCTCCGCAAATTGGTCGCAAATAAGTAATTTACTAGAGTCGTCTGTTATTCTCACGGGCTTACAAGCAAATGCTCAATACGAAATACAAGTACAATCAATATGTAATCGTCAAACTTCAGCGTGGAGTTCTAGTACTAACTTTTCCACTACGGTGTGTACCCCAAGTGTAAATTGTCAAACACCAGAGGGGATTGCTATACAAGCTGGCTCTACAAGCTTACAGGTTTCGTGGTTAGCTGTGCAAGGGGCAGTGAATTACACTATAGAGTATCGTTTAGCAGGTAGCACGAATTGGCAAATGGTAAGTGCTAATTCTTCGCCATTTACGATTACGGGCCTAAGTTCCAATACTGCTTACGAAGTTCGCATCATTACCAACTGTAGTGGAGGTATTCAATCTTCTCCTTCGCCTATTAATAGGGCAGCAACTACTTCTGAATGCTCTACGCTGCCTTTAAGTATTGTAGGCGGAACAACAGGCTGTGGTTCCCTGAATTTAGCACCTAGTATACCTGATTTGCCCGGATTAAGCTACACTTGGAAGTTTAACGGAGTAACAGTTGCTAATACTCGTGAATATCGAGCTACTTTTAGCGGTATATATCAATTAGAAGTACGGCAGGGCAGTTGTCCTGCACAGGTGGCTTCGCAGCGAGTAAATATCTCAGGAAATGCACCCGGTATAACAGCTACTCCTACAGCTGCTAGTTGTTCTAGTTGCAATGATGGAAGTATATTGGTAACAATACTATCAGGTAGTGGTCCTTTTGAATATACGCTAGGAGACCCTGTGAATGGACCTTACCAATCGAGTAATATTTTTAATGGTTTGACGCCCGGAAATTATACAGTTACAGTACGAACAGTAGGCAGTGCTTGTAGTTCGAGTGTGGCTATTAGCGTGGGAATTTTACCGCCCGCTCCACGTATTGTCTCTGCAAGAGCTAATCGTAGCAATAGTGCTATTATTACATGGGAAGCGGCTCCAGAGCTAGTAAGTTATAATGTCCAATATCGACCCGTAGGACAAGGCACTTGGTTGCAAGTAAGTAACTTAACGGGTACTTCAGTAACACTTCTTGGTTTAAGTGCGGGTACTAGTTACCAAGTTCGTATTCAAGGTCTTACTACTGGAGGACAGCTTACTGCTTGGTCCGCAATTTACCAAGAGCCTGTAAGCTTTACTACTCCAGCAAATAAAGAAATGGTAGATGAAGTCAGTAGGATTTATGCTTATGTTTATCCTAATCCTACCCAAGGAAATATAACTCTACAAATTCGTAGCTCAATAGATAATAATCTAATTTGTAGTGTATTTGATGCTACAGGACGCCTAATATACACAAAGCAGCAATCTATTACGGTGGGTAACCAAGAGTTGGAGTGGGACTTAAGTAATTTACCTGCTGGTTACTATTGGTTGCGCCTGGAGGCTGATGGCTTTAAACAGCAAATAAAAATTATCAAGTATTAATTGGGTCGTGGTTGAATGAATAGTCAATAACAACAAAGGCTACCTTTTATAAGGTAGCCTTTTGTTTTGTTTATAAAATTCTGGATTGAAAAAAGGCCCCTTAGATTTTGAGATGTGGGGCCTTTAGTAATAAAAAAGATTTTTGTGCGATAGTTTACGCATTTGTATCAGCAGGGATAATATTCACATATTTTCTATTTTCTTTTTTAGAGAAGTGAACATATCCTTGCACTAATGCAAAAAGAGTGTGATCTTTTCCCATGCCTACATTTTTACCAGGATGAAAGCGCGTTCCTCTTTGGCGTACTATAATATTGCCCGCTTTTGCAAGTTGCCCGCCAAAAAGTTTTACGCCTAAACGCTTACTTTCTGATTCACGACCGTTTTTAGAGCTACCGACTCCTTTTTTATGTGCCATAGTTGTATCAATAAAAAGGGTTATGTATTAATGGATAAAATCTGAAGTTTAGTTAACGGTTGTCTATGCCCTTTTTTAACCTTGTAGCCTTTGCGGCGTTTTTTCTTAAATACAATTATTTTATCGTCTTTGAGGTGTTGTAAAACTTCTGCTTCTACACTTGCTCCCTCCACCATAGGGGTTCCTACTTTAATGTTGCTGTTGTCAACTACCATCAGGACTTCTTCAAGTTGTATTTTCTCCCCCTCCTCATAAGGTAGGCGATTTACGTATACATACTGATTAGGTGCTAGCTTATATTGATGCCCCCCTATCTTTACAATTGCAAACATAATCTTTTGGATTAAATTAGTAAGTGCGAAATTACTAAAAAATAGCATAAATAGTTACTTTTGATTGTATTTTTAGTCTATATAAATAGCACCTAAAGTTTTAGTTCTGGTTTTTATTTAGGTAAAAAGGAAAATATAGATACTAGATTGTAATTATACAACCCTGAGTTTTTCAGCAAAAGGATAAGGAGGACTTTATACTAAAAGTTAGTGGTGTTTTATTTGTATTTTTGTACTAGGCTGAAACTATACTTTTTATTAAAAATGCGGCTACAACGAGTAACGCTGAGACAAAAGGAGCAAAAAATAGACACCTTGAGCTTTGGTCAAAGTGTAGGCAGTAATTTATTGATACGTTTCTTTCCTAGATTTGCACCTTTTGCCTATATACTTGTAGCACTTTTTAGCTTTTTGCTTTATCTAAATACTTTCCCTAACGATTATACTATAGACGATTATCGAATTATTACTCGAAATACACATACTCAAAAAGGATTTGCAGGCATACCCGACTTGCTTAGATATCATAGCTTTCATGGAGTACCCGAGCTAGCAGAACATCCTTACTATTGGCGATATTACCGTCCGCTTTCTTATGTGACCTATGCAATAGAACATGGTTTGTGGGGAGATATTGCGGCAGTGAGCCATCTTATTAATGCATTTTTGTATGCTGTGAGTTGTGTTTTATTATGGTACTTGTGTAAACGGTATCTTTTTCCTAGTTCTAGTGATTTACCTTTGCTTATTGCCCTTATTTTTGCTGCTCATCCTATTCACGTAGAAGCTGTAACTAACTTGAAAGGAAGAGATGAAGTACTTTCTTTTTTGCTTTGTTTAGGAGCTCTCTATTACTCATTTGTTTTCTTTGAAAAACGAAAGTGGCGATATGCAGCTTGGTCAGGAGTATTTTTGTTTTTAGCCTTACTTTCCAAAGAAATTGCAACTAGCTACGTAGTACTCATTCCCCTTACTTTATATTTTTTTTCGACTGTACCTCGTAATTATTTAATTGCTTATGGTTTATATCTAGCAGTAGTATTAGGAGTATATATGCTAATACGTCATCAGGCGTTAGGGGGTACTTCGTTTGAAGTGAAACTAGAAGATGTACTAGATAACCGCTTTTATGCTTCTCCTTGGCACGAAAAATATGCTACTTGTTTTTATATATTACTTTTTTACATTCGACTATTGTTCTTTCCCCATCCTCTCTCTTGGGATTACGCCTTTGCTGAAATCCGATTTTACCATTTTAATGAGCTGATAGTTTGGGCAGCGTTAGTTATTCATATAGGGCTGGTAGGCTATGGGCTATTGCATTTAAAAGAACGTAACCCCATGGCATTTGGTATCCTATATTTTTATGGTAGTATTTTTTTGGTTTCTAATTTGGTGCTTAGTATTGCGGGTTTTGTAGGGGAGCGTTTTGCATATCAGGCATCTTTAGGTTTTGCTATCTCCTTAGCATTAGTGCTGAGTAAGGCTTTTGATAGTGCTGTGAACCTTATACGCTATAGTGCGGTAGCCTGTGCAATTGCAACTTTGGTATTAGGAGGTACTAAAACTATAATACGAAATACTGAGTGGAGAAATAATGAAACCATTTTAATGCGAGACTTAGAAGCTGCTCCTAAGAGTGCACGAGTACAAGCAAATGTAGGTAATTTATATGCTAGAAGAGCTTTGCAAGGGCATCCGCTTGCTTTAGATAGTGCTAAAAAGCATTACCTAAAAGCTATGGCTATCTACCCCAAGGCAAATGTAGCAGCCTGGGGGCTAGGAAGGTTATACGCTTTTTTAGGAATTATGGATAGTGCAGATAAATATTATAACTACGTGGCTGATTGGTTCGTATTTGATGAGGCTGAGGAGGTAAAAGCAAGTAAAGAAAGTCTTGCGTGGTATTATTATGTGAAAGCGCGGCAAAAAGAAAATCAAGCACAGCGCGAAAAAGCGCTTACTTACTATAATAAATCTTTGCGTTATAATCCTAAAAATGCAGAGGTGTGGTACAGTAAGGGGGTATATTTATTTGAGGATGCTAGTCCTCAGAAGCCTGTGAATTTAGGAGAAGTTATTTTTTGCTTTGAGCGAGCGGTAGCCCTTAATCCCAATAAAATTGAATATGTATTCAATTTAGCGGGGTCTTATTTCTATGCAGGACGTTACGATAGAGCAAAAGAAGTGGCTAAAAAAGTATTAGAGATAGATCCTAAGCATGGGGGAGCGCACGAAATACTTAAGGCAATTAGCGAATTATAGTTCGATTCGTAGTAAACACAAAAAATAGGTAATTTAGTACTTGGGTTATTATTTTATTTTCACAGGCATATGGAAAATCAAGTACCAGCATGGGTGCGGCGTTTGGCTAAGGTCTATTTTACTCGAACTATTTCTCAATTTATACTACATGGAAATATTTCTGATTATGTTAGTGTTCCAATAGGAGAAAAGGAGTATAAATACGAACGTTTAAAGGATTATTTAGCCAATGAACTTTTTAAGAAAAGAGACATTGTGGTAATGTATGATAGGGCTGCAGGTATTACGTTTCGTGAGCCGGCTATGCGTAAAGACTTTATACAAGCGCTTGGTGCCTATGATACTTTTCATGGTACGCAATATGCGCAGCGCTTACCTAAAGAGCCTACGGAAGCTTTTGCTATCTTGGAAAATTACTTTCGTAACCGTTTGATTAATGATAATAAGCGCATCGCTTTTATCATTGATTACGCCGAAACTCTTGTACCAATGGGCTCAAGTAATTTTTACTCTGTGCAAGATAGAGCTATTTTGGTGTATTTGCAAAAATGGGCAAAGGAGCACCTTTTTTTGCAAAAGGATATGACTATTATTTTGCTCACTGAGAATCTAAATGATTTAAATCAACAGCTGGTTCGCAGTCCTTTTACCTATGATATAGAAATACCTTACCCTAATGAAACTGAGCGTCTAGCTTTTATAGAACATACTCTAAAAGCTGCGCCTCAGTTAGAGCAGCTTTTAGAAATGTCACCACAAGTTTTGGCGAAAAATACGGCGGGCATGAATCTAATCCATTTAAAAACGATGTTGGCAGAGGTGCAGGAAAGCAAAGAGTTTTTTACTTTTGAGGCACTTAAGCAGCGCAAAAAAGATACTATAGAAAGTGAAGCTGGGGGATTACTAGAATTCGTTGAGACCAAGTATACACTAGATAACGTAGCAGGTCATAAAGCTGCTAAGAATCATTTAAGGGCGGCAGCGGCGGCGATAAAAAAGGGGCGTAACGACGTAATGCCTATGGGTTATCTAGTAAATGGGCCTGTAGGTACGGGTAAAACTTATTTAGTAAGTTGTTTTGCTGCTGAAATTGGAATCCCTATGGTACAGCTCAAAAATTTTCGCTCGCAATGGCAGGGTGTAACGGAAGCGAATTTAGAAAAAGTATTAAAAATTCTTTCTGCAATGAACCCAGTAGCAGTAATGATTGATGAAGCAGATGCTTATTTAGGTAATCGAAATATGCAGGGGGATAGTGGTGTAAGCAATCGAGTATTTTCAATGATAGCTAGTTTCATGAGCAATACAGAACATCGAGGAAAAATTATTTGGTTTCTGCTTACGGCACGTCCAGACCTTATGCCTGTAGACTTGAAAAGGCAGGGTAGGGCAGAAGAACATATTGCCCTTTTTTATCCTGAAACTATAGAAGAAAAAAAAGAACTTTTAGAGGTAATGCTTAAGAAAACTAAAATTTTGAATATTCAAATAGAAGACTTTCCCCCTGAATTTTTGGAGAATATGCCCATTCGTTCTGGGGCAGATATGGAAGCCGCTCTTACTCGTGCAAAATTCAAAGCAGCTAGCTTAGGACTAGCAGAAGTAACTATAGAAATTATCCAACAGGCTTTTGATGACTTTATCCCGCCTACTTACCCTGAAGAAGTAGAACTAATGAACTATGTAGCTGTTTTAGAATGTACCTCGAAAGAACTTTTACCTGAAAGATTCAGAGATATGCGTAGAGAGGACATTCTAGCACGCATTGAAGAGATTAAAAGAAAGATGCAAGGCCGCATTTAACTAAATAAGTATTTTATCAGTTAGCCAAATAGGTCTTTTACTTTCTCAAAAAAGCTTTTTTCTGTTTTAGTAGCTGAGGGGTTAAAGTTAGGAGATCGCCTTATTTTTTCAAGTAATTGCCTATCCTCGTGGCTTAGTTGTTTGGGGGTCCAAACATTGATATGTACGAGCTCATCACCTACTCCGTTGCCATTAATATTAGGGATTCCTTTTCCCTTAAGGCGCTTAATTTCACCTGATTG
>JANWXU010000122.1 GCA_025057395.1 Bacteroidia bacterium
GAAAGTACTACCGGGTGCGAGGGGCCAAGAATACCTTTTGAAGTAGTAGTTCGTCCAGTGGGGGTACCTCAAGCTTTGCCAGCCGCGCGCTGTGGAAATGGAATTCTCACAATAACCGCTACTATGGGTATGCCTGGCGGAACGGAAATACGCCTCTATGATGCAAACCAGGTTTTAGTAGCTTCTGATAATTCTTCTCCCTATTGGTTAAATACGCCTATTTTAACTACCCATTCTACTTTTTACGTAGAAAGCTTCAATGCTTCTACAGGCTGTGCTAGTCCAAGAGTGGCGGTAGTGGTAAGTGTACATCCTATACCTGGTCCTCCTATTGTACTGCCCGTATCGCGTTGTGGTTCTGGAAATGTTACTTTTACTATTAGCAATGGTGACCCGGCTGGCACAAGTTTAGAAGTGCGCCAAGCCATGCAGGGTAATGCAATAGCTACACTCAGCGCCGAGCCCTATACTTTTACTACCCCAAATTTAACGCAAACAACTACTTATTATTTTGCCAGTACTAATCCTACTACAGGCTGTAAAAGCGAAGCGGTTTCAGCAGAAGCTCGGGTTCATCAACTTCCCGCTCCACCAAGGGTAGAAAATGTTTCTATTTGCCAATCAGGCACTGTGACTTTTACCGCTTATGTACAGTCTCCTGGAGGCGATAAAATTGATTTTTATGATGCTGCCCAACAGTTGATGGGTACTTCTAATCAGGCTGTTGCTAATTTTTCTGCTACCGTTTCGCAAACTCGAGAATATTTCTTTAAAGTAATAAATACTTCCACAGGCTGTACCAGTGCTCCAGCACGTGCTACTGCTTTTGTTATACCTAACCCTGGTCCGCCTACGGCTACGGCCCGCGCTGCCTGTTTTAGTACTACCGTTACCATAGTAGCCCAAATGGGAAACCCGAGTGGAAACTATATCATTTTGTATAATGCTAATTTTTCTGCTATAGATACTGCAAAAGCTAGTCCCTATCAATTTAGCCGGAATATTGCTGGTGCTACTACGTTTTATGTTAGAAGTTATAATGCGCAAGTGGGCTGTCTAAGTCAGCCTAGTTTGGTAGTGGCCAGTTTGTTGACTACTACTCCTTTGCCGAAAGCTTCAAATGTCTCCCGTTGTGGACCTGGTATAGTCATTTTTACTTTCACAGAGCCCTCTGGTGCTCGATATTCAGTTTACAATTCGGTTACAGGAAGTGCTTTATTGGGTTCTAATGTATTGCCTGCTACTACAGTAAGTATTAATAATGTAACCACTAGTACTACATTTTTTGCAGAAGCTTTTTCGGCAGCCTTTGATTGTCCTAGTCCTCGGGTACCGATACGCGCGGATATTTTACCCTTGCCGCCGGCTCCCCTTGCACAAAATCAAAGAATTTGTGGCGCTGGTAGTGTCCAACTTACTGCCATATTTCCGATAAGTGCAGAATTATCTATGCGCTTATTTTCTGAAAGTGGTAATTTACTCAAGCAGATAGAGCAACCTCCCTATTCGTTTACAATACCTCCTATAGCGCAAACTACTACTTTTTATTTAGATGCTGTAGATCCACAAACGGGTTGTAGTTCTGCCAAAAGAAGTGTAGTAATAGAGGTGATTCCTTTACCTCCACCACCCCTCGTGCCACCAGTACAGCGTTGCGGGCCTGGTAGTGTAGTACTTACAGCTACAAGTCCTTATGCAGTAGAGCTGCGAGATGGAGTAAATAATGTACTAGCTAGGGCGATACAAACTCCTAAATTACTTACGACTCCCTATTTAAACACCAATTCAACTTTAATTGCAGTAGCAGGTCCTGTGGAGGGTTGTTATAGTATGCCGGTAGAGGTGAATATTACTATATTACCTATGCCACAGCCCCCCCTGGTGGAGGTTTTACCTCGCTGCGGGCCAGGAGTTGTTACTTTTTCTGTATACAATTCTGACCCTAGTGTACAGAAAATTCACGTATATAATCGCTCGGGACAATTCCTAGATACTTTATCTATAGGGCAATCGTATGCTTCGCAATTAGCCCGCTCCTCAGTATTTCAGTTTGCTTCTTTTGATGGCACTTGTTTTAGTAGAAGAATCAGCGTAGAAGCAATTATTCATCCAATTCCGGCACCGCCAGTAGGCAATAATGTACGTTTTTGTTCGCCAAATACTTTTGATAATGTTGTATTTACTGCTCAAATGCGTCAGCCAGAGGGCACGCATGTTGCAATTTACTCACTGCCGATAGGAGGAACTATAATTAGCTCTAGTGGTTCATCGCCTTATACACTTACAGTTTATGCGCCTATAAGTGGCACCCAAACATATTACCTGGAAACTATAGACTTGAACACTGGTTGTCGTTCCGAAAGAGTACCAGTATTAGCTCATCTTTATCCTGTACCACCAACACCAATAATTCCAGACGTTAAAATTTGCGGGCCGGGTATGGTTACTTTTACTATCTATGCTGATGCTTATGAGGAGGTAGTAATATATGAGCAAATTAACAGTGCGCATCCTTACCGTAGTTTTACTCAATTCCCATCAGAATTTACACAAACTTATTTGCGAGGTACTACTTATTTTTATGCAGAGAGTAGAAACCCGAGTACAGGTTGTAAAAGTGATAGAAAAGCAATTGAGGCTAAGGTAGTTCCTTTGCCTCCTATGCCAGCGGTAGAAAATAATGGACCCTTATGTCCGGGCGAAACCTTAATTTTACGGGTAAGAGCTATGGACGGAATTTCTTACCAATGGAAAGGGCCCGGTGGATTTACTGCTACTGGAAACATAGTCTCTATTCCTGCTGTGTCTCCTAGCGCAAGTGGTGCTTATGAAGTTGTTGCTGTAAATTCAGAAGGATGTTCTTCGCCCTCGAATGCAACTAATGTGAAGATTTATCCTTTATTAGAATTACCCGCACCAGGGCACTATAATGTTTTTCAACAAAACATTCCTTATTGCGAAGGAGTAGAAATTAATTTGCATGTCTTAAATTATCCTTCTTATCCTGAAGGCACTTTATTTGAATGGCGGGGGCCCCAAGGATTTTATTCTTTCCCGCATCCTTTTCCAGGGGTAGGAAGGCCAACTACGGTAGCTAACTCTGGCGTTTATTCGGTACGGGCTATTTATGAGCGTTGTACTACAGAGTGGGCAGAAACTCAGGTAGTGATTCATCCTAAGCCACAGGCACCTACGGTAGCTGAGCCTAGTTACCTGTGTATTTCAGAAAATAATTTTGTGCTTAGTGTATCTAATCCTAAGTCTACGGAGACTTATCATTGGATAGGCCCTAATAATTGGCTCTGGCAGGGAACTTCAATAGAAAGACCAAGCCAGTTAGAAAATGCTGGAGTGTATTCGGTAGTAGCGGTAAGCGATAAGAATTGTATTTCAGATACTACAAGGGTACAGGTCCAAATTAGTAATGAGCCCTTTACCGTAACGGCTGCCTATAGAGCAGAGTTATGTGAAGGAGAGTTGCTTCGTTTTGATATTGTTTCTCCTACTCCTAATACAACCTATACCCTTATGGGTCCGGGTGATTTTAAGGTGATTACTACTTCTCCTATTATTCATAAGGGGGCTGTTTCTTTACAAGATGCAGGTGTTTATAGTTTGGTGGCTCAAAGAAATGGTTGTACTTCTCCCGTTGCTCGATATCCTGTTGTTATCAGGCCACGGCCAGCGCCCGTGCAAGTACAATTTCCTTCAATTGTTTGTCAAGGGAATAGAGTTTCTATGCGTATTTCTAACGATGAGCCTAATAGTTCTTATCTTTGGTATTTACCTAACGGTAAAATTATTTCTGCCAATGAAATTAGTATTTCTTCTTTTCAGTCTACGGAGGTAGGTGTATATTCTGTGGTACGTATTGTGGAAGGATGTACTTCTGCTGTAGATACTTTTTCTATTCAGATGCTTCCTACTCCGCCAAAGCCTATAGCGTATGCACAAGCTCACTCTTGCGTGGGAGACTCTATTCAGCTTCATGCTAAGCTATCCGATAGCCTGAATGTACAGTTTGTGTGGGCAGGACCTTTCGGTTTTCACTCCACTCTATCTAATCCAAAAGTGCTAGTAAGGCAAGCAGCGATTTATACAGTTACAGCTGTCATGAATGGCTGCTCCTCCCTTCCTGTGACCGTACGGATTTCTCCTACACCTACGCCTCCTACCCCTATTCTTTCTTCTGTGATGCCAGTTTGTCAAGGGCATGCTTTTAGTTTAAGTGTTGTTAACCCGCTAGCAGGAGGTGTTTATCTGTGGGAAAAAGATGGGCAGATTTTATCTAATCCGATAGGTTTTCGATACTTAGTTACTAGTGCTGATACTTTCTTACATAGTGGTATATATGCTGTGCGGACAATTTCTAATGGTTGTACCTCGGCTGCAGCTAGGCTGAGAGTACAGGTATTTAATCCGCAAGTTTCGCTATTGGCTTCTACGCCTATTTGCCAAGGAAGCTCCTTGCATTTAACTGCTTTGGGCAATATTAATTCTGGCAGTGCCCGATACATATTTACTGGGCCTAATAATTTTTATCTTGAAACTGAACATTCTCAGGGGATACGCCAAAATGTTCAATTAAATGAAGGGGGTAATTATAGTGTGCTGGTTATTCAAAATGGCTGTAGTGCTAGCGCAAGTAAAGGGGTTGTAGTTTTGCCAAGTCCATCGGTTTCAGTATTTCAAGGTCGACAGCGTAGATGTGTAGGGGAAAATCTTTTACTATCTGCTACCCCTACTCCTAATACTAACTACTATTGGCAAGGGCCTAATGGTTTTATGGCTACAGGAAATCCTGTTTCTATTCAGCTAACTAGTACAATCCAAGCAGGAGTTTACGAAGTTTTTGCTATAGCAGGAAATTGTACAAGTAGTAGAGGAGCTGCTGTTACGGTAGAGGTAGCAGAAACACCGCCTACGCCATTACCAGGAGCCGTACCGCCTCTTTGCAAGGGGCAGAGCTTGGTGTTGGGTGTAAAGAATCCTGAACCTGGGCTTTCTTACCGGTGGTTAGGTCCGCGGAGCTTCGTAGGGGTAGGTCCAGAGCAAAATATTTCTCAGGTTACATTGGAGCATTCTGGCTTGTATTCTGTGGTGGCTATCGCTGGGAACTGTACTTCTTCAGCTGGGGTGGTTACTGTTCAGGTGAGTGAAGTACCAGAATTACCTAATTTTAGTTTTCCATCATTTTTGTGTAGTGGTCAAAATTTAACCTTAGCAGCTCAAGCAATTGCGGGAGCGACCTATACTTGGTACTTACCTGATGGCTCTCAGAGGGAGTCTACTTCACCTGTATTTACTCTACCGCAGGTGAGTACTGCTGCAAGTGGAGTCTATGGGTTGCGTATTAGTTTAGGGAATTGCGTTTCTAAAGTAGTGACTGAAAGGATTAGGGTTTCTCAAACGCCTGCGCCCCCTACAGTAAGGCATAATTCGCCAATTTGCGAGGGGCAAGACCTTTCTCTACAAGCAATTGGACCGGTAGGTGTTAGTTATTGGTGGAGTGCACCTGAAGTTGTATCTTTTGAAAGAAATTTGCCTAATCCTATTATAGCTGCAGTAGGAACATGGGCAAGTGGTATTTATACGGTTCAGGCTATTCAAGAAGGATGTACGAGCCAGGCAGTAAGTGCGCAAATTTTGGTTCGTCCTAAGCCCCAAGCTCCAATAGTGAGTAGCAATTCCCCGCTATGCTCGGGTGAAAACTTACAGCTCTTTGCTCATTCTCCCAATGCCTCTAGCTACCAGTGGTCAGGACCTAGTGCCGTTTCTTTGAGTGCTTGGAGCTCTAATCAACAGAATCCTGTACGATCTAATGTTACTACTGCTGATGCAGGAAAGTATAGCGTTTGGGTAACGCGTGAAGGATGTGTTTCTGACATCACTGAAATTCACGTGGTAATACGGCCTACGCCTAGAGTCAGTACTGCGTCTAATAGCGGTCCTGTTTGTGAAGGGAGTCAGCTAAATTTATATGCCTCTTTGCAAAGTGGAGTGCAGTACCTTTGGAGTGGGCCTAGTGGTTTTGCGAGCACTGCGCAAAATCCTATAATTTCACCAGCGAGTGTACAGCATCAGGGAGTTTATTCTTTGGTTGTTATCTCGGGCAGCTGTACTTCTGCCCAGACGGTAACTAGTGTGGAAGTAATTACACCCCCATTTCCACCTGAATTAGGACAGCAAGTAACTTGGTGTAAGGGGCAGGGTACAACTCTTTCAGCTCCTATAACAGGAGGAGTTGTGTATAACTGGATTGGGCCTAACGGAATAACTGCCAACACCCCTACTTTTACAATACCTACAGTTACTGCCCGTAACCAAGGAACTTATAGACTTTTTGTACAAAGAGGTAATTGCCGCTTTTTAGTAAGAGAAATCTCGGTTACAGTACAAGATTGTGCTGGTAAGCAAACTCAAGATTCTAATTTTGATTTCAATATAGTCGTATACCCTAATCCCTCAAATGGTAAATTTGAAGTTGAGTTTTCCGGAGTTGTTGAAGGAGATAGTGTAGAGTATACTCTTATTAATATGGGGGGGCAAATTATAGAAAACAGTTATATTTCGGCAGGGTACCTCTTGTTGGATATGGAGTCACAATCGGATGGTATCTACTTATTCAGGGCTCGTTATCGTAATAAGGAAAGAATCTTAAAGCTGATAAAGCAGTAGTTTTGAAAATTAAAGCAAGGCGCCTTTATAAAAAGGCGCTTTTTAATTTTTAAACTTTTTATTTTTGATGCATTATTCAGATTTAGAATTAGTTATGAAATATTTTAAATATTCTATAGCTACTTCCAATAAAAGTTATTTTCTTTTGTACTAAACTAACTAAATAATAAACTAATTATAAGAAAATATTCATTCATTTTTAAGTAAATTAGAGTAACAACAAAATAATCCACAATTTTTATGTGGAAAATATTATAAACATTGTGAATTTGTTTATAACGTTGTATTTTAGCTTTGTTATCCACATTAGTTAATTTTTTGTGTTTATAAAAGTAAAAAAGCTCTTTACACATATGAAAAATATTTATTCTTCTTACTTGAAAGAGTACTCCAAGACTTTTAGTCTTGCATCCTATAGAACTTTGCATGGATCCATTATTATATGGTGGGGCATAGTAATAATAATGTCCTGTGGTTTATTACAATGGAATAATGCAGTTGCTCAAGCACCTAGCCCTCCCGTGGTTCAGGGGGCCTCAGGATGTAATCCCTCTTCTTTAGTATTAACAGCAAACTTTGGTGTGCAACCTGGTGACGTGGTTCGCTGGTATGCTGCAGGGCAAAATACCAATCCTACGGATCCTATACCTACCGCAATTAACTACAATTTTACAGGGATGGCAACGTGGTGCAATACATCCCTTTGTGTAGTTCCTTCTTGGCCTGCAGCCGCTGCGCCAGCCACCGCTTATGCACGCCTAGGTAATATGCCTCCGCCGCCCGGAGCATTTGTAGGAACTCAAACTACTCAAAATCCTCCTTTTACAACAAGTGATGTTTTTGTAGGATATGCTGCCGCAGGTACTACTAATCCTACTAAATTTGGGATAAGTGGTTTTACCTCAAGTTCAGTATACTATGTAAAATATGAGGTAGGAGTTCAATCCAACCCTATGAATTTACATAGCGCAACGTGGAAATTTGCGCTAGGCAGCGGTCCTAACTTTGGTAATAACCCTAACGAAGTTACAGATAATGAAACTTTTGCAAAAATAAACTTTAATTTTACTGATAATTCCTCTACTGTGAATATAGTTGCTTTTAACAGTTCTACAGGGGTAAATATTGGTTCGATTGTACACCTATCTGCGCCGCCTACGACTATTGAAGTATATGCCAATGCCTCTTCCCAAAACCGAATTTATCAGCGAGGCGCCTTACAATTTTACTTACAAGCAAACACATACGATGTGTGGATAAATGGGGTTTTGGTAGCCAATGATTTTGTGAAAGTAAGTACAGACCCTACTCTAACTTCTATTAATTCTTTTGCTTTTACAGGTAGTAATGAAAATATGTTTGCAAATAACGCAGGTGATGGGAGCGTTTTATTCTTGGATAATATTAGTTATAATGTTCTAGATACTAGGGTAGTGCTACATACCGGAACAACTTATACTACTCCTGTTTTAGCAGCTACTACTACTTACTATGCTGCCGTGCATAATAATGATTTTCCCTATAGCCCTCTAACTTCGGGTCAATACGATGGAGTGGCAGGTAGAACCGCAGTAGTAGCTACTATCAATAATCCACCTAGTGCTTCAATTAGTGCCTCGCAAACGGTAATCTGTGCTGTAAGTGGAAATACAACAATTACTTTTACAGGTACGGCAGACCCAGGTTCTACTTATAATTGGAATTGCGATGGGTGTACAGGGGGAAATCCTACCGGCGCAGGTCCACATACTCTTACCTGGAATACTCTAGGTATCAAGACTGTAACGCTCATGGTAAATACTTCGAATTGTCCTGCCTCTATGACAAATGTATCAATAACCGTAAATCAACATTCTCCTAGCTTTACTACAAGTGGCTCTCCGTGGTGTGTGAATACTAACAATACCCTAACTTTTGCAGGCCAGGCAATGGGATCTACTACCTATTCTTGGGATTGCGACGGGTGCCTAGGTCTATCTAATCCTTCGGCTGTAGGGCCTCATACTGTTTCTTGGCTCAGTACGGGCAATAAATCTGTTACATTAACTCTTACTACGCCTGGTTGCCCTACCCAAACGACCACGGTAATTGTTACTGTAAATCAACATTCTTCTAACTTTTCTGCTAATCCTAATCCTGCTTGCACCAATACAAATGTGAACTTGCAATTTACAGGCACTTCTAGCACTGGTACAGTTTTTAACTGGAATTGCGATGGATGTTCAAATTTATTAAATCCTAACTTACCGGGACCTCATTCGGTGCATTGGTTTTCTGTCGGTACAAAAACAGTAACTTTGACCCTGAATACACCTGGCTGCCCTGTAAGCATTACGACTGTTTTTGTGACAGTAAATGCTCATCAAGCTTTTTTTAGCTCCAATGCAAATCCCACATGTTTGAATACTAATACCATCCTTACTTTCACCGGCGTTAATAGTACAGGTACTACCTATAATTGGTCTTGCGACGGATGTAATGGATTGTTAGCCCCCACAAATATCGGGCCTCATACGGTAAGTTGGAGCACAGCAGGTACCAAAACTGTTACTCTAACCATAAATACGCCGGGATGTGCCCCCGATGCTACGACGGTTTTAGTAACAGTGAATCAACAGAATCCGAGTTTCATTCCTAGTGCTAACCCTATTTGTGTTGCTTCCAATTTAACGCTTACTTCTACGAGTACTATAACCAGCGGCGTTACTTCGTTTAATTGGAATTGCGATGGTTGCTTAGGGCTAACTAATCCAAGTGGGCAGGGTCCGCATACGGTTACTTGGAGTACACCTGGAACTAAAACCGTGACTCTTAGTTTAAATACACCGGGCTGTGGTAGCCAAATGGCAACGGTTGGGGTGACGGTAAATGCTCAGCCTACCGCTACCTTTAGTACCTCTAGTACTAGTATTTGCGAGAATTCGAATGTTACTCTGACCTTTACGGGTACCCCAGGTTCTACATATGCTTGGAACTGTGATGGATGTGTAGGGGGCAATCCTACCACTATTGGTCCTCATACAATAAATTGGAGTACACCGGGCACCAAAACTGTTGCACTAACAGTAAGTGCTCCAGGATGTGCTAATGCTACAGGGCAAAGTATTATTACTGTTAATCAAGCTCCTTCGGCAGCTATTAGCGTTAGCCAAAATCCCACTTGTGTAAATACAGATATAACCCTAACTTTTACGGGTTCTGCGGGGTCTTCTGCTACTTACCTTTGGAATTGTAATGGCTGTACGGGGCTTGGAACTGGAGCAGGACCCCACACAATAAGTTGGGGCTCAATAGGAGTAAAAACAATTAGTTTGACTGTTAATACTCCCAGCTGTGCAAGTAGTAATACTTCTCTTCAAGTTACTGTTAATCAACATCAAGCAAGCTTCACGGCGGTACCTAATGACCTTTGCATTAACCAGGATGTAAATGTGCAGTTTAATGGCGTAGTGAGCAGTGGCACTACTTATGCGTGGAATTGCTCAGGCTGTACAGGCTTAACAGCTCCTAATGGCAGCGGACCGCACACTATTAGCTGGTCAACGCCAGGTATAAAGACTGTGAGTCTTACCCTTGGTACTCCAGGGTGTAATGTAAGTACTGCTACTTCTACAATAACTGTAAACACTACTCCTACTTCTTCGTTTATTGCCTCTACTCAACTTTCTTGTGTTAATGCTACTGTGACTGTTAATCACACAGGAATTCTAGGCTCTGTGTATACTTGGAATTGTAACGGTTGCTCTGCAGGTTTGCTTAGTGGGCCAGGTCCTCATAACTTAGTATGGTTAACGCCTGGAGTGAAAACTGTTACCCTACAAGTAGGAGCAACAGGCTGTAGTGCTTCACCTGTTACAACAGTGCTAGTTACTATTAATCAGCACAATGCTAGCTTTAATACCTCTTCAAACCCTATTTGCATAGAACAAAATACTACTCTAACCTTCAATGGCCAAAATACATTAGGTTCTACTACTTATAATTGGAGCTGTGATGGTTGTAGTAATCTTACAGCGCCTAATGTTATTGGTCCTCATTCTGTAAGTTGGTCAACGCCAGGTACCAAAACAGTTACTCTAACGCTAACCACACCAGGTTGCCCTAATTCTACTTTTTCTCATCAAGTTACTGTAAATCAGCATTCTGCAGCTTTTAATGTTTCGCAGAGTCAAATTTGTGTAAGTTCCCCTACCACAATTGTAGCAAGTG
>JANWXU010000123.1 GCA_025057395.1 Bacteroidia bacterium
CTCTTTGCGGCTGTGAAACATTAGTGGGAGCTTCCAGTGTTATCGTACGCTTACCCTTTTGAGCGGTAGAGTCGGGAGCTAAATCTACCTTTTTAAGAATGTCTCCCTTATAGATCCACACTTTAACACCAATACTGCCGTAAATTGTGTGCGCTGTAGCAGTCGCATAATCAATATCAGCCCGCAACGTTTGAAGGGGGATTCTACCCCTTTGATAGCGTTCTGAACGAGCCATTTCTGCTCCCCCTAATCGTCCTGAGCAAATAATTTTAATTCCCTCGGCTCCCCCCTTATCTGACATGGCTGCATCAATAGCCATTTTCATCGCACGGCGAAAAGATACTCGAGCTTGTAGCTGAGCAGCAATATTATCAGCTACTAATTTAGCATCCAGCTCTGGCTTACGAATTTCATGAATATTAATTTGGACGTCTTTATCATAAAGACGGGATAGCTCTTCCTTTAACTTTTCCACATTTTGCCCTGCTTGGCCAATAATAATACCTGGCCTTGCAGTATGAATAGTAATGATGATTCTCTTTAGCGTCCTTTCAATTACAATTTTTGAAATTCCTGCTTTCGACTGCCTATCTCCTTGGTATTTTCGGTGCAGCAAGTAGCTTCGAATTTCTTCATCTTCCACTAACTTGTCTGCAAAATTTTTACCTCCATACCAATTTGATTCCCATCCCTTGATAATGCCTAACCTAACGCCAATTGGATGTGCTTTTTGACCCACAGTTCTTAAAGATTTTTACGTTTAAGTTATTCTTTTGAATTTGCTGCTATATTTACTGTATCTTGGTTATTATCTATAGGTTGTAGTTTATTCAAAACAATGGTTACATGGTTGGAACGCTTACGTATTCTGTAGGCTCGGCCCTGAGGCGCCGGACGAATTCGCTTAAGCATTGGTCCAGGATCTACCGTAATTTTTTCTATATATAGGTTCTCTAGCACCATTTTATCGTCTGGATGTTTCTGCGCCCAATTATTAATTGCCGAAAGCAACAGCTTACGCAATGCAATAGAATTGGGTCTAGGATCAATTTTTAATATATTCAGTGCGTGCGTCACGTCCTTACTACGAATAACGTCTGCTAACAGGCGCATTTTTCTAGGAGAACCTCTAAAGTTTCTTAGGGTAGCAGATACAATATCTTTTGTTTCGTCCTTGCGCAATATAGCAGAACGTTTTTTTCTATTTCCCAACCCTTTAAATTCTGAGGGGCCTAGTGCAACTTTTTCCTTTCTAGTTAGTGCCATATTACTTTTTCTTACCTTTATCTTGTTTTTGTCCTGGATGCCCTCTAAAAGTCCGCGTAGGAGCAAATTCTCCCAGCTTATGCCCTACCATATTTTCAGAAATATAGACGGGAATAAACTTATTTCCGTTATGTATTGCTATTGTGTGCCCCACGAAATCAGGTGATATCATAGAGCGACGTGCCCATGTTTTTATCACCTTTTTCTCTCTCTTTTCATTCATTTTGAGTATTTTACGCTCTAGGTTAGGGTCGATAAAAGGCCCCTTCTTTAGTGACCTTGGCATAACTCTTGAACTTTTAATTATTTTGAATTTCTCCGTGCGATAATAAACTTATTGGATTGCTTTTTCTTCTTTCTAGTTTTGTAACCCTTTGCAGGGATTCCTTTACGAGAGCGCGGATGTCCTCCACTCGCCCTACCTTCACCTCCCCCCATAGGATGGTCTATAGGGTTCATCGCTACTCCGCGAGTACGGGGTCTAATACCTTTCCATCGATTACGACCCGCTTTACCAATCAAAATATTCATATGTTCTGCATTTCCTACCGTACCTATGGTAGCATAACACGTAAGCAAAACTCTTCGAATTTCTCCTGAAGGTAATTTTAATACCGCATACTTGTCTTCTTTACCAGAAAGTTGCGCATAAGTACCGGCACTTCTGGCAATAACCCCTCCTTTACCCGGATATAATTCTACGTTATGAACTAAAGTCCCCAGCGGAATATCTTTTAACATCAAAGCATTACCAATAGCTGGCTCTGCATTAGGCCCTGCAATGATTGTTTGCCCTACTTCTAGTTTATCTGGAGCCAAAATATATCTCTTTTCTCCATCGGCGTAATGGATTAGCGCTATTCGAGCACTTCGATTAGGGTCGTACTGGATAGCATATACTTTTCCAGGTATATTATGCTTATCTCTTTTAAAGTCAATTATTCTATATCTTCTTTTGTGCCCCCCTCCTCTATAGCGCATTGTTCTCCTACCATCGTGATTACGACCCGCACGCTCTTTCCAGGGTCGTAGTAGAGACTTTTCAGGTTCTTGTCTGTACTTGGTTAACTCTGAAAAATCGGACACTGAACGCAATCTTGTACCCGGCGTTACAGGTTTTAGTCTTCTTAGCGCCATTTACTAATCTGAATTATTAAAAAAATCTATTTCCACAGGTTCTTTTAGTGTCACATAAGCTTTTTTATAGGGGCTTTTTTTCCCTTGTATTACTCCTTTTCGTGTAAGTCGCTGCGTTTGAACCGCAGGCTTAATTGCCGTTCTTACCGAATCCACTTTTACACCATACTGCTTTTCTATTGCCTGCTTGATTTCTATCTTGTTGGCGTCTAGGCTTACAACAAAGGCATACTGCTTATTCTTACTCTTAAGCGTCATTTTTGTTGTCTTCTCAGTAATTAGCGGCTTTAATAGTATCTCCTTCATATTATCCTATGATTTTCCCAAAAATTTTTCTAGCCCACTTATTGAATCTTTTAATATTATCACTTGCTCGACATTAACAATGTTATAAGTATGCAACTCAGAAACTGGTTTTACTTCTACCTTAGGAATGTTTCTAGCCGAAAAATATAAATTACTCTTAGGCTGTGGAGTAATAAAAAGAATTTTTACTCCGTTGAGTTTCAAATTCTGTAGTAGTTGAATAACCTCCTTAGATCTAGGGGCAGATAACTCAAAGTTTTCTAATATTAGCAGCTTTTGCTCCCTAGCTTTATAAGAGAAAGCACTTTGACGAGCTAAGATTTTTACTTTTTTATTCAACTTAAAGCTATAAGACCTTGGGCGGGGCCCGAAGATAGTCCCTCCATGCCTCCACAAAGGACTTCGGATATGCCCTGCACGAGCATTTCCCGTACCTTTTTGTCTATACGGCTTCCGCGTACTACCACTTACCTCTCCACGCTCCTTTGTTTTATGGGTCCCTTGCCTTTGATTTGCCCAGTATTGTTTTACATCTAGGTAAATAACATGGTCATTGGGATCGCAATTAAACAAATTATCGTCTAGTTCTATAATTTCACCAGTTTCTTGACCATAAAAGTTAAATACAGGCAACTGCATATTTTTTACTTTTCAATAAAAACATATGAACCATTATATCCTGGAACACTACCGGTAACTACTAATAAATTCTTTTCAGGATCCACTGAAAAAACGCGCAAATTTTTGATCTTTACTCTGTTATTACCCATCCTACCTGCGAGTCTTTTTCCTTTGAAGACTCGAGACGGAAAAGAGCATGCACCCATAGAGCCCGGATGCCTACCTCTATTATGTTGACCATGAGTTTGCCCTCCTACACCAGCAAAACCATGCCTTTTAACAACGCCCTGGAAGCCTCTTCCCTTCGCAAAGCCTACTACAGAAACAATATCTCCAGGACTAAAGACATTATCCACTGTTATTTTATCTCCTAAGCTGTATTGTTCCGGATCGAAATCAAATTCCTTAAGTACTCGCAATGGTTTTAGCCCTGCTTTTTTGAAATGACCAAGCAAAGGCTTAGTGGTATTTTTTTCTTTCTTCTCCTCAAAACCAATTTGTACAGCGTCATAACCTTCCCCTTTTCTAGCACCTTCCCCTTTTTCTTTTTTAATTTGGGTTACCCAGCAAGGTCCCGCCTCAATAAGTGTACAGCAAATCTGCTGCTGGTTTTGGTCGTAAACACTGGTCATTCCTATTTTTTTTCCTATTAACCCTGGCATATTTCTATCCTTTAATTTCTACATCCACGCCCGTTGGTAATTCTAGCTTCATTAGTGCGTCTATAGTTTTGTTGCTTGCATTTAAAATATCAATTAGCCTCTTATGGGAGCAAACTTGAAATTGTTCTCGCGATTCTTTATTTACATGTGGCGACCGATTCACGGTAATTATTAACTTTTCAGTGGGCAAAGGAATAGGACCACTCACTGTTGCTCCCGTCGACTTTACCGTTTTAACAATTTTTTCTGCAGAACGATCTGCTAACGTATGGTCGTATGATTTTAGCTTAATCCTTATTCTCGGTTTCATACTACTACTCTAGCAAAAGTTTTACTCCTGCGATTTCATTTTTCCACCATATTTTGCCACCACTTCATCTTGAATATTCTTAGGAGTAGGTTCATAGCGGGCAAACTCCATAGTAGATACTGCCCTTCCTGAGGAAAGGGTTCTTAAAGTGGTTACATAGCCAAACATTTCCGCTAGGGGTACAAATGCTGTTATCACCTTAGCATTTCCGCGAGAGTCCATTCCTGTTATTTGTCCTCTTCGCTTATTAAGGTCTCCCACTATAGCTCCCATATATTCTTCTGGGGTTACCACCTCTACCTTCATTATCGGCTCAAGAATAATAGGATTCGCTTTACGACAAGCTTCCCTAAAAGCATATCTTCCTGCAATTTCAAAGGATAAGCTATCGGAATCTACAGGATGGTACTGACCATCATATAGCCGAGCTTTAATATTTACCGCTGGGAAGCCCGCAATAATACCATCATTCATTGCATTTTTAATTCCTTTTTCCACCGAAGGGATATATTCTTTAGGAATTACTCCTCCCTTAATTTCATTAATAAATTCAAAATTTTTGCCATCCTGACCATCCCCTGGTGAAAATTCCACATCAATAACAGCAAATTTACCACGTCCTCCTGTTTGCTTAATATACCTTTCTTGGTGAGTAACACTTCGAGTAATAGTTTCTCGATAAGCTACTTGCGGCTGCCCTTCATTTACCTCAACTTTAAATTCTCTCTTAAGACGATCTACTATAATTTCCAGGTGCAACTCTCCCATTCCTGCTATGATAGTTTGGCCAGATTCTTCGTCTATTTTTACTCTAAAAGTAGGATCCTCTTCGGCTAATTTAGACAGGGCATTAGAAAGTCTATCGGAATCAGCTTGGGTTTTTGGCTCAATTGCTTTTTCTATCACAGGCTCTGGAAAAGTCATGGACTCATATACTATAGGATTATCAACATCACTTAATGTGTCGCCTGTTCTTATATTTTTGAAACCCACAGCCCCTGCAATATCACCGGCTTCAACGTGGTCTATCAGATTTTGCTTGTTCGAGTGCATTTGATACAGGCGGCTAATCCTCTCCTTTTCACCAGTGCGAGTATTTAATACATATGAATTAGAGTCTAATTTGCCTGAATAAACTCGTATAAAGGCTAAACGCCCTACATAGGGGTCGGTAGCGATTTTGAAGGCTAATCCCGAAAAGGGTTCTTTTACATCTGGTTTACGAACTAACTCCTCCCCTGTTTTAGGGTGGAAACCTTGCACTGGAGGTAAATCAACAGGGCTGGGCAAGAATTGACAAACAGCATCTAATAGGGTTTGAACTCCTTTATTCTTGAAAGCAGAGCCGCATAATATCGGAGTAATAGAAAAGGCTAAAGTACCTTTGCGAATTAAGAAGCGGATTTCTTCCTCAGTAATAGAATCAGGGTCAGTAAGGTATTTCTCCATTATGGTGTCATCTAGCTCAACCACCGACTCAATCATTTTATTTCTATATTCTTCGGCTTGCTCCCTTAATTCGCTAGGAATTTCAACGACCTTATAGGTCTTACCCAAATCTTCTGTTTCCCATATAATTCCTTTCATTTTAATGAGGTCTACTACCCCCTGGAACTTATCTTCACTACCAATAGGGAGCTGAATAGGCACAGGGTTAGCGCCTAATCTATCCTTAACCTGAGCTACCACCGAAAAAAAGTCAGCCCCCACTCGGTCCATTTTATTAACAAATGCGAGACGAGGTACTTTATATTTATTGGCTTGTCGCCATACAGTTTCCGATTGGGGCTCTACACCACCAACAGAACAAAATACAGCAATGGCTCCGTCTAGTACCCTTAAGGAACGCTCGACTTCCACTGTAAAATCTACGTGCCCTGGAGTATCAATTAGGTTAATCTGATATAACTCATTATTGTAGTTCCAGTAAGTGGTAATTGCTGCAGCTGTGATAGTAATACCCCGCTCTTGCTCTTGTTCCATCCAATCCATGGTAGCTGTTCCTTCATGAACTTCTCCAATTTTATGAACCACTCCTGTGTAATATAAAATTCGTTCACTCGTCGTAGTTTTACCGGCATCAATATGTGCCATGATACCGATATTTCTTGTATGGGCTAAGTCAACCTTTTTCATTTATAGAAAAATGATTCTTTTTTGATTTGTTTCAATATATTTATCTATTGTTAATCTATGGTAAAACTATTGTTTAGAAACTATTGCTTAGAATCGGAAATGAGAAAATGCTTTATTTGCTTCCGCCATTCGATGTGTATCTTCTTTCTTTTTAACAGCAGCACCCTCGTTTTTAGACGCAGCAATGATTTCCGCCGCTAACCTTTCAGACATTGTTTTTTCTCCGCGCTTTTTACTAAACATGATTAACCATTTCATCCCTTTAGAGATCTTTCTTTTAGGACGAACTTCTGTAGGAATTTGAAAAGTAGCTCCCCCTACTCTTCTACTTCGAACCTCCACATGTGGCATTACGTTATTGAGAGCAGCCTCAAAAACTTCTAAGCTATTCTGGTTAGTTTTTTTTTCGATAATATCTAGAGCCTTATAAAAAATCATATAAGCTTTAGACTTTTTTCCCCTGCGCATTAATTGATTAACAAAACCTGCTACTAGTTTGCTATTATATTTTGGATCAGGAAGAATATCTCGTTCTGGTGCTTTACGGTTTCTCATAGTTTTTATTATTTTTTACCTTTTGGTGCTTGCGTGGGTTTTTGATTCTTCTTTGTACCATACTTTGAACGTCCCTGCTTTCTATCATTTACGCCCGCTGTATCTAGCGCCCCCCTCACAATGTGGTAGCGCACCCCTGGTAGATCTTTCACGCGTCCTCCCCTTACTAATACTATAGAGTGCTCTTGTAAATTATGACCTTCTCCCGGAATATAAGCATTGACCTCCTTGCCATGAGACAAACGAACGCGTGCAACCTTACGCAACGCCGAGTTAGGCTTTTTAGGGGTGGTAGTATACACCCGCACACATACCCCCCGTTTCTGTGGACAACTTGCTAACGCCGGTGATTTACTTTTTTCTATCTTCGTTTTCCTCCCTAAACGAACTAACTGTTGGATAGTTGGCATAAATATAGTTGGGCTTTCAAACTTCTTGTATGAACTTCAAAGTTAGAACTTTTTTTTTATCCTTCAAAATTTGGTTTAATTTTTGTTAGTGCTTAGTACATTCCATCTAACTGCAAAATTCTGGTACAGTGATAATGCAATTTGAACTTACCGATTTAATATTTTTACTTTTGATTATTTTACTAAAATCCAACCCTAACCCCTAGTAACAATCTATTCCTTAACCCGCAAAAAGATTATATGCAAAAAGCATAACTTTGCATACAGTAGAAGTAGGCTTGGATGCAAACTTAACAAGATATGTATGATTATTGCATTTCACACACCACTCTTTTAGATACTTCTTCAGAATGGCACCAACAAACGGTACATATTTATATCCACCAAGGGGTTATTGTAAAAATCACGCATGCCCAGGATAGCAATCTTTCGAAAGCACATAAATCCATAGAAGCAAAAGGAACTTTTTGCGTTCCGGGCTTAGTTGCTTTCTTGGTTGATCTACCAGAACCAGGATTCGAGTACCGTGATACTCTTTCTAATGTAAGCAATGCTGCATTAGCAAGCGGCTTCACAGACATAGTATTTCTTCCCAATTCTAGCCCTGTATTACAAGATAGTAGAAGCCTCCAAGCGCTCCAACAACAAACAAAAAATCTGCCTATCCACTGTCACTTCACGTGTGCCATTACCAAAAATGCCCAGGGCAAAGAACTAAACGAAATTTTAGAACTATACCATAATGGGGCCATTGCTTTTACCGACGGCATTCAACCAATACAAGAGCCAGAAATTTTGATTAATGCACTGCGCTACATAAAGCCAACTAATTCTCTACTCATACAAATTCCTATAGATTTTCGCATCTTTTACAATGGTAATATAAGCGAGAGCCCTATTACCACCGGCTTTGGCCTAAAAGCTACTCCGATTTTAGCAGAGACGCTAATGCTACAATTATTACTTGCTTGTGCTACTTATGTAGGCAGTCCTATTCACATTTCTCCCATTACTACCGCTCACTCTCTAGAGATACTCAAAACCTACGACTCTTTTGCTTTCATCACCACTTCTACTGCCCTTGAATATTTGATTTGGGATTCTAACGCAGTCCTAAATTTTGATTCCACGTTTAAATTGCATCCTCCCTTGCAAAGTTCACAACATCGTCAGGCTCTAATTCAAGCCCTTATTGAAGATAGCGTCGATGCAATAGCTATAAGACATAGCCCCAAATCACTAGAAGAAAAAGAGGTAGAATACGAATACGCTCTTCCCGGCATGCTGTATTTACCCTTTGCGCTTCCTTTGGCTTATCAAATATTATGCATAGAAAATAATTTTCCCTTAGAGAAATTAATTGATAAATTAGGAAATAGCATTCGAAAAATTTTGAATTTGCCCACCATTCATATTGCGCCTGGCAATGAAGCAAAATTAACTTTATTTCAAAAAACAGAGCCTACCCCTTTTCAATGGCAAAAGCGGTACTCAAAATCTAGTAATTATCCTCACCAATTACCCCCTTTTGAACTCAAGGTTAAAGGAATTTTTAATAAAGGCAAATGGTTTAGTGAACAATGAAAATAGATCTAGTAGCAATCTCCCAGAATACAATAGCCACTATTCTATTCATATCAACTATCTTACCCTTCTTTCTAAATATTATTGTATTCTTTCTAAATCGTTACTTTTTGCCCCAACTAACTGTAATTAGTCTGGCTCTACAAACTACTTTTCTAGGACTCCTAGTTTTGGGGGTAACCATGCCCCTACACCAAGAGTGGAATTGGTTTTCGCCTGCCTACTCTCTTAAGCCCCTTACGCTCGGAGTTTACCTAGATAGTAATAATCTACTCACAGGTATTTTAGTAGCTTTTATTAGTACTCTGGTATCTTTTTATTCCAGAGCATATATGGCACAGCAGCCTCTGCGCTACTGGCTTTTTCTAAGTTTATTTGTGGCCGGAATGCAATTATTCATTTTTGCACCCAACTTAATACAAACCTACTTAGGGTGGGAAATCTTAGGCATCAGTTCGTTTTTTTTAATTGGCTTTTGGCATCATCAAAAAGAAAACGCTCGAGCGGCTATTGCTTCCTTTTGGCTTAACCGCATAGGTGATGCTTTTCTATTAATAGCCATTCTTATTTTCTATTTTTATATGCCTCAACTTCGAATTCCTATTCTCGAACCCCCCCCTCTTCCCACCTCTACTGGCTGGTTTAGAATTGCACTAGTAGGTATTATTATAGGAGCTCTGACTAAAGCAGCTCAATTCCCCTTTCAAATTTGGCTACCTTGGGCTATGGCAGGGCCTACTCCTATTTCAGCTCTTATGCATGCCGCCACCCTAGTAGCAGCCGGTATTTTATTATTACTCCGCTTCTATCCCCTTTTTCCATCTTTTTTATTAGAAACTTTGTTTTTTATAGGACTCATTTCCGCCCTCAGCGGTGCTATAGCAGCATGTACTCTTACAGACGCAAAAAAAATACTTGCTTTTTCTACTATTTCCCAGTTAGGCATTATGGTAATGGCGCTAGGGTTAGAATCGCCTACCTGTGCTTATGCACATTTTCTGAGCCATGCACTCTTCAAGGCAGGTTTATTTCTAGCAGTTGGCGCTTGGGTACATTTATTGCACTCTCTCCCTCCCCCCTCAACCAACTTTCATTTTGACGCCCAAGATATCTCCTCATTGGGAGGATTTAGAAAAATTTTCCCTTTTTTCTCAATCCTTTTTATTCTTCTACTAGCTAACCTCATAGGCTTACCTTTGACAGCGGGAGGAATTACTAAGTCTCACTTTGCGACACTAATTTTTGAAAAATGTGACTCAAAAAATTTTTTTACTTGCTTCCTAAACTTATCAGCCATCTTATTTCTATTTCTACTTACTGCATTTTATGCTACCAGACTCTATCTATTAATTTGTGAAGGCTCCCCAAAATGGAAGCAATTCTTTTTTTCCAAAGATTCTTTTAGTATACCAATCTTGTCTTTTCCATTAGCTATCGTCCTTCCTGTAGCTGCTCTTAGTTTTCTTAGTATTTTAATTCCCTACTTTTTATCTTACCTAACTCCTATTCAAACGAGTGTTTCCTCCAAGTCTACTATTCTTACTAATACTTCTATGCTTTTAGGAGTAGGAATGGCAATTTTTCTCTTTCAAAAAAATAAATTGATTCACCCCTGGGGTAAAAACTTTTCTGAAGTTGCCCAAAATCATTTTTTCTTACCTAAAACTTTGTACTGGTTAATTCTTCAAGTCGGCTTTTTTTTAAGTAAAGGTATTTTCTTTTTTGAAGCCTATATTCTCGATAAAATCTATATATTTAGTGCAGCTATCTGTAACACTATTTCT
>JANWXU010000124.1 GCA_025057395.1 Bacteroidia bacterium
AAATTTGGCCAGATTATCCTACTAAGGAGGATTTTCTTTTTAATGAAGACGAGTACTAATTGATTGACGAGTTAATTAAAAAAGCCCCACTTAAGGGGCTTTTTTTAATTTTAATATCTTTTCTCCTACCACTTGTCATTGCTTAATAATGCGAAATACCCTCGCTTCTTGCTCATTTTCATTTAGTACCCTCACTACATAAATACCTGAAACAAGAAATCGAGCATCCACCTCTAGCAAACTATTTGCATCTTCCGATTGAATTCGAGTAATTAAACTACCCTGCAAATCATATATTTCAACAGCTTCAATGGTAGCCCCCTCTGATTGCACAAACAACTTATCACTTAACGGATTAGGATATACCCGAACAATTTTTTCTTGGAAATTACCAATGCGAAAACTAGTTGTATTAAATAAATAAGTATTAGACCATGCAGAAAAGACTCCATTACAATTAGCACGCAAACGTACTTGATATTCCGTACCCCTTACTAAACCGCTAATCACGGTAGTAGTAGCTGAGGTGGGAAATTCTATCCAGCTAGCATTAGCATTATTTAAGCGGTAAGCCACTTGATAAAATTGAGCGTTAGCAACCGCTGGCCAACTTAGAGTTACACTATTAGTAGAGGGAGTGAGGGTTAAACTCTCGGGCGGACGGCAAGTAGCCGCTAGAGTAGTAAAAGCAAATATCGGACTTAATGCCGAACTGTTGATAGCATCACAAATAGTACGAACCTGCAATTGGTACGTAGTATTAGGACGTAAATTAGCAAGAACTAGAACATTGGTATTACTTGTTACACGCTGCCAAGAGGGAGCCCCCAGTTCTCTATAAAATATCTCGTATCCTTGTGCTGCTATAATTGCACTCCAGTTTATAGTAGCATTCGTAGATTCTACCTCTCGGGCAACAATGTTAGAAGGTTCTAAACAACCACTACCCGAAACAAAACGAATAGGCAAAGTGTAATCTGAAAAACTACCCACACACACTTTTCGAATACGTACCTCATATTCTGTATCTGCCAAAAGTCCTGTGAGTAAAAAAGTGGTACCCTGCTGAGCTAAAGCTCGATTCCAACTAGAACCACCATTACGTACACGCCACTCTATCTCTGTAGCTTGGCTGGGCTCTGCGTCTGTCCAACTAATACGAGCAGTAGTACCTACAATATTATCCACATTTAAATTCGAAGGAGTAATACAAGGACGTGGCACTAGAGTTTGAAAACTAAACACTTCAGTAAAACTAGAAACTAAGCCGTTGCCACAAACCCGACGCACCCTTACTTGGTAGCCTTGATTACTACTTAAACCTCGGAAAGTATAGTTTGCATTAGAAGTAGTAAAACTTTGCCAATTTATACTTTCAGCTGTTTTGAATTGAACTTCGAAATTGGAAACACCTACCCCCCCTCCCCAGTATACAACAGCTTCTGTTGAAGAAATAGAACCCAGTTCGATTCTTCCGGGTACATTACAAGGCTCCGTTGGAGCAGTAAAAAAGCGAATGATAGGAGAATACTCGGTTACTCCACCATTAGCGCAATAAGTTCGAACTCTTACTTCATATTCAGTAAAAGGCTCAAGGTTATTGAAAGTATAAGTATTGCTAGTTACAAAAACATTATTGAAAAATGGTTCACTTACTTTTTTATATCCAATTTGGTACTGCGTAGCATTCACAGCAGGTTGCCAAGTAATTCTAGCACTTTGCGTACTTAAAGCATTAATAGCAGGCGAAGGGGGTATATTACAGTCTGTAAAACCAGGTCCTAGAATAGTAAAGCTAGCGCTGGCATCACAAAAATTAAGGTCACGTACTGTTACGGTATAGGTTCCAGCTGCTAACCCTGAAAAAGCACTTGTAATTTGCTCTAGAGAATTGTTCAAAAAGTATCGATAAGGCGGCACTCCCCCCCTTGCAGTAGCAATAATCAAACCGTCAGTGCAGCCCACACAACTAACCCCATTACCCGTTAGTGAAATTTCTAAAGCCGAGGCTGGCTCTTGAACAGTAAGAGTAGCACTAATTGTACAGCCATTTTTATCTGTAATGCGCCCCGTGTAGTTACCAGCTGCCAGGTTTTCTATGTCTTCAGTGGTACTTCCATTAGACCAAGAAAAACGATAGGGCAGTGTGCCACCTCTTACAGTAATATCAATTTTGCCGGTATTTTGTCCCTTGCAAAGCACGTCTGTAACCGTGGCTGTAGCAGAGAGATCGCAGGCAACCCTATTAATCCTGATATTTCTTATATCACTACAGCCTTGAGAATCCGTTACTCGAACCGTATAAGTTCCTTCGGGCAAGTCAGGAAAAGAAACTGTACTAAAGGAAGCACGCGAAATATTATTTAGTGTATAGATATACATAGGTTGTCCCCCTGTAGCGCTAGCTAATATTGTTCCTAGTGCATTACCCGGCGGAGTAGGAATGTCAATTTTATCTAAGCTTAAAGTAGGCGTAGGACGCACAACTACATTTACGCTTTGGGGCAGGCTAGTACATCCCTCGCTGATGGCAACTACGCTATAAAAACCTGCGTCTTGAGGGGTAACAGAGAATATTTCGATGGAAGGTGCATTAATAGTATTACCGTTAGGAAGAGTCCATCGGTAATTTACACCTGGCTGTAGTTCTACGGAAAGGCTTAAAGGACTCCTATTACAAACGGGAGCATTCGTTTGGATAGTTCCAATGCTTGGTACTCTACCTACTACTACATTTACCACTACAGGACTACTTTGACATGCCCCATCTTGTGCTATTGCAAAAAAAGTTTGGGTTTGAGTTAGATTTAGAAGGAAACTAAAAGGAGGAGTATTATCTACTAAAATAGGGGGCTCAATTAAACTTCGGTGTAAAAGCACTTGACGAGTAACAGAGCTAGTTTGAAAAGATAAAGTAAGCTCCCCTGCACCACAGCGAAAAGGATTAAGAGCAATTGGCGGTTCTGGTAATTGATTAATTACTGCAGTTACACGAGTTTTAGGGCTTTCGCATGCACCATTACCACTTACTAGAATAAAACTTTGAGTAGCAGTTAAGGCTGGAGTTGATAAAATTGCAGGATTATTACTACTACTTGCTACTAAAATACCCTGTTCGGTATATAGGCGGAAATCTCTACCGGCTACTGAGGTCTGAGTGGCTGAGAAAGCTACACTTCCTGCGCCGCAGCGACTTACCATTAATGAATTAATTGAGGGCACGAGGGGAGTATTTACTGCTACATCAGCTATTACTAGCGTTCTGGGACTTTCGCATGCGCCTACGGAAGCTGCAAGCCAATATGAAGTAACACTAGTAAGGAACGGGGGACTTTGTAATTGATAAGGCGCAAAGTCTACGGTCGAAATAGGTATTCCTCCTGTAGGAGTAGAATAAAGACTCATGCGCATCACTTGACCGGGTATAGGAACTAGAGAAGCTGTGAAAGTAACACTTCCAATACCACAGCGCGGAAAAATAGGGTTGCTTACTACTGGAGCAGCAGGGCGAATAGGAGTTACATGAGCCGAAACTTTGACTCGGGGCCCCTCACAAATACCAGCGCCCACACTAATCCAAAAATCAGTATTAGTAGTAATAGAAGGGGTAGCAAGTTCAGCAGTAGTACGTGCAATACGCTGTAACAATCTTCCGCCAAAGGGAGCATCAAAAAGACGAATATCCTCACCACCAGGGGCACTCATACTAGCTGTAAATACTACAGAACCCTGCTCGCATCTTTCTTGCATAGCTACAGGAACAGAAGGAGCCGCTGGAATTTGCGGTAATATAGTGGCTACTACAGAAATACGACTACCTTCACAAAATGCACTAGCACTGGCTATCCAAAAGGTAGTAGTTGTCTGCAAAACTGGAGTATATACTTCGTAGGGCTCGGTATTATCTATATAGATAGGAGCTCCACCTGAAGAACTTGTATATAAACGAATTTCAGTACCAGCGATATTTCCCATTTGAGCACTAAAAGGAACCCTTCCTTCTTGGCAACGAGCGTTAGATTGAGCGATTGGTTTATCGGGTAGAGGATGCACTGTTGCACTAACGGCAACTCTGGGTCCTTCACAGCCATTGGCTGCTGCTGCTAGCCAAAAGATTCGGCTACTAGTTAAATTGAGATTAAACTCATATGGAAAAGACTCATCTACATCTAAAAGACTGCCGCCGAAGGGGGCATCATATAGTCGCACTTCATTGCCTGCCTGAATGCCTATGTGAGCAGTAATTTTTACATTTCCTACTCCACAACGACTTACGGGCGCACTAATCGGTGCTTCTGGCAAGGGATTGGTAATTAGTGCATGTACTAACACTCTTTCACTCTCACAGCCTGATTGATGCAGGGCAATCCAAAAATTAGCAGACTGAGTAAGAAAGGGTGTAGAAATAGCTACTAACCCTTGAGAGGGAGAGCGTAAAATTGGTTCTCCTCCTACCGATTGAGTATATAAACGTACTTCAGCTCCTAACAAATTATTTTGCACTAGAAAATTAACAGGGCCTGGACCACAACGACCTACAGTAGTAGCATTGATAATGGGGGTCGGAACCGAAGAAGGACCAATAGAAGCCACTACTGGAATACGACCACTTTCACACCCCTCTACAAAACTAGCTATCCAGAATTGTGTAGTCTGAGAAACATCGGGAGCGGTTAAAATAAATTGCGGACCCCTGGTAGTTTGGTCTAGTAAAGTACCCCCTGTAGCCGCATTATATAGGCGCATACCACTGCCGGGTATACTTCCCATAGTAGCAGTAAAAACTACAGGCCCTCTGCCACATCTTCCTATGCTTACTGCATTGGGGGGAGTAGGACAAAGACTTTGTGCTGCCAAATCAACGCTGCCCCATAAAATTAACCACAACATGAAAGCCCATCTTCCTCCCCATAAAAACTGTTTTTTCTCAAAAAACTTGAAACTTTTTCGCATCATTGTTAACAATGTATTATTAGGATTATACAGACTTATTGTAGAGATACTATAGGTTAAGTTTATATTGAATTACACTCTGTATCTGATAGGGAAAAGTAAGGTATTCTAAAAGTTCATTACTAGCAACTTTATGAGCATTTAGCAACCATTCCAGGTAAGCGGAGTATTGAATAAGGTAGGGAACTAATTCTGACTGCAATAGAATGAGGGGCTTAGAATCAAGATAGCGATAGGTAAAAGCAAGAGTAGTGCTTTCATAGTTTTTTCTATTCAAATAAACTAGTAAGCGACTATCTAAGTACTTAATAACACCCACTTCTGTTTGCAAAACTATACTCCAATCCCCTTGCCCTAATTTTCTTCTAGCATAGGGTAAGGGCTGCAAGGAAATATTGATCCATTGCTGTTCATAACAAACAGACATTTGAGTTTCAGAAATACTAATCACATTTTTTTCGCCCACCATAGCAGCCAACATTCGGGCCAGGATGACACTTGTAGTATAGGCATTAGGATTGGAAAAATTACGGGGGGCTAAAAGTTTCGTTCTTAAAGGCACATAGGGGTCTATTCCTAAGCTACGCTCATCGAAGGGAAGAATAAATAAATCCGTAGCTAGTTGAGGAAAATAAGCTTCCCCCACAGATAATAAGTAATACAGTACAATGTCTAGCCATTCGAGCTGTAGCAAAGGCAAAAGCAAGCCTAAACAAATAGTATTTCGGGGCGAGATGTAGAACTGTCCAAAGGGTATAACCTGCCTATTGAAGTGTAAAAGAGCGGAAAGAATAACTTTATTATTAACGCATTGGTGCATAAATTCTACTTCTATGCGCAAGTATTCTTCATTTTCTTCTGCAATTCGAAATTGCACAAGCGAAGTTTTTCCCTTTATCTCATTTTTTTCTTTATCTTCGAGGAAACCAATTCCTAGAGTGTACAATGCCTGTTTAATTCGCCCTTTGTGTACCATGTTTAGCTAATTAACAACATTCAAGCCTTTTTGCCCCCTTGAGTAACTTAATATATTAATTACTTGTCTGCACCTGTAATTAAATTCAAAATAAAAGTTTTATTTAATTCGAAGAAAAATTTTCTTTGCGAAAACTTGTTAAATGTAATAATTTTACTCCAAATAATATCAATATAACCGCTACATACAGAAAAATGGAGGAATTTTTATCCCTATCGCTCAATGATTTACCTATTCCCAAGGCTCATGCTTACTTACTAGGAAGTATAGCCCCTCGCCCTATTGCTCTGGTAAGTACATTAGATAGGAATAACATTCCTAACTTAGCGCCCTTTAGTTACTTTAATGTCTTTAGTACCCGTCCTCCTTTATTAATTATAGGCCCTAATCGCAGCGGCACTACTCAAAGAAATAAAGATACCCTCATAAATGCTTGGGAAACTTTCGAAGTAGTGGTTAATATTGTAAACTACCCCATTGTGCAACAAATAAATATTGCGAGTGCTGAATATAGTGCTGAAATTAATGAATTTGAAAAGTCGGGTCTAACGCCTATCCCCTCTGAGATTGTAAAGCCCTTTCGAGTAAAAGAATCTCCTATACAGCTAGAGTGCAAAGTACGAGAAATCATCGCTTTAGGAGCAGGAGCGGGAGCAGGTAACCTTATTTTATGTGAAGTCCTTAAAATCCATATCAATACTGCCTACCTGGATACTAATGGTATGATTGACCAAAGAAAGCTGGAATTAGTAGCTCGAATGGGAGGAAATTGGTATTGCAAAGCAAGCGCAGAAAATATGTTTGAACTCCCTAAGCCTGCTAATGAAAAAGTAGGGTGGGATGTATTGCCCTCTTATATAAAAAATACTCATATTTTAACAGGTAATGAACTGGGAAAGCTAGCCTTATTTTTTCCTAAGCCTACGCCCGAGGAGGTAGAAGTCTATAAAACAAATCATGTGTCGGATCTACAAGAAATACAAGCTTCTCCGCAATTATTACCCCAAAGGATCCAGCAATTAATACAACAAAATCGACTGCATGAAGCATGGCTTATGATTTACTCGATGACGCCCCTAGCGGATAACGCTAACTAGAGCGTTGAATTATGGGTAATTTAATGCGAAATACAGTCTCCCCAGCGTGGCTAGTAAAAGATATTTCACCTTGATGTTTTTCGATAATTTCTTTACACAGGGCAAGTCCGATTCCTGTTCCCTTATCTTTAGGTTTAGTCGTAAAATAGGGTAAGAATATTTTACTTTGAATTTCCTCAGGTATCCCGGGACCGTTATCTTGAAAACTAATTGTAATATAATCTCCACTCTTAGTAAAGTAAATTTTCATAGTTCCTTTTCCTTCAGTGGCATGGGCTGCATTAGTTATTAAATTTTGCCAAATGTGAGTTAACTCATCGGGGTTAGCTTCTACTTCAGGAAGAAAATCTTCCGGAGCTTCTATCTGAATGGTAAACCCTTCTTCGATATAGGGCTCAAATAAAAATAAAATCGATTTAATATTATCTAGTAGATTAATTACCTGCTTCTTTTCAGAAATACCAGCGTGCATTAAATTACGTATAGTCTTGATAGTTTTCTGCGCTCTTTCTACGGCAGAATTAATTGTATGAATTCTTTTAATTAAAAATAGAACTACTTGTAACAACTCAAAAAAAGTCTTGTAAGTACCTTTTTCTTGAAACAAAGGCATGAGAAGGGAACGTTTTTCATAAAGCCCTAATTTGACCACCCTATCGGCATATTCATTTGCTTCTTCTATTGCTAATGCTTTATATTCTTGCGTGAGCTCTTTTATAGCCTTTCTTTCTTCATTGCCCTGTAAATAAAAATAATTTTCGGTAGTGAGCTGCAGATGTAGGATTTGCCAAAACAGTTTTTTGCCTAATTCCGAAAGTTGACTGTAGTACTCGGGTAGGGCCTGCAGCTGTTGAATATTATCCGAACTCTTCAAATTTTGCACCGAACCTTTGATAGCTGCTAAAGGAGTATTGACTTCATGAATCAAAGTAGATAAGAGCCTCCCCTGCTCTGCTTGCTTCAGCAACTCCTGTAGCATCATAAAATTAGCTTGCTGAGTATTAAGCTCCTGCTCTTTTGCAGCAAGCTCTTTTTTTTGAGATTCTATGATTGCCCGGGCAGCTGCTAATTCCTGTTTAAGTTGAATAATTTCAGCAGCACTTGCTGATGGTGAATTCTCGTGATAATTTTCCATTTTAACACCCGCTCAGTAAGCTCCAAAGTTGAAAAAAATTTCGCAAAGCAAATTAAATCAATCCCTACTTAACTTTCATTAACAGTTTTCGTAATTTATAAACCTTATTCAAATTTTTATTCTAAAAGTTGTTTGAAATATAAAAATAAAATAACTAAAGTTTATTTTTTCCCTTTGCTTTTTAATATTTTCTAGATGAATGATTCTTTTTTACCGTTTTTACTATTAATAATTCTTTTGCTTTATTATTTTATCCTTTTTTTCCTAGCCCAAAGGATCCAGGAGCAACATAAAGATACGCTACAAAACTTTTTTCTCTCTAACCGCAATGCCCCTTGGCAGCTTGTTGCTTTCGGCATGGTAGGCACTTTGCTTTCGGGAGTAACTTTTGTATCTGTCCCTGGCGATGTAGGCAAAGAAATAGCTCCAGGTGTATATAAAGGAATGGGGTATTTACAGCTCATTTTGGGTTCTTTAATAGGCACTTTTTGCATCGTAAAATTTTTACTTCCCCTTTACTACCGTCATCAATTAATTTCAATTTATGCTTATTTAGGGCAGCGCTTTGGTAGAAAAACCTATTTGACAGGTGCGTGGCTTTTTCTTATCTCCCGAACCTTAGGCTCTGCTATTCGTCTCTATTTAGCCGCCTTCCTCCTACAATTTCTTATTTTTGATAACTTAAATATTCCCTTCTTCATTAATGCTTTTATCTCTTTAGCTCTTATCCTATTATACACGCAAAAAGGGGGAATTCAAACAATTATCTGGACCGATATTTTCCAAACAACTGTTATGCTTTTAGCTCTCCTGGGTACCCTTATTTTTCTTTTTTTTTCGCTGCAAGTACCTAAAACTATTTTTGCTTTTACCCAAGGTCCTTATAGCCAAATCTTCTTTTTAGACTGGCGATTGCCTAATCATTTCCTGAAACAGCTGATTAGCGGTATTGCTATCACCCTCGTAATGACAGGGCTGGACCAAGATATGATGCAAAAAAACTTAACCTGCCGTACTTTAGCCCAGTCCCAAAAAAATATGATTGTGTCGGGTATATTGTATACCCTAGTAAATATTTTATTTGTTAGTCTCGGCGTCTTGCTTTACACTTTTGCCCAGGAGAATTGCATTAGCTTGCCAGCTGCCACAGACCAAGTTTATCCTTTTTTGGCTACTCACTATTTTGGAAATTGGGTAAGCATTTTATTAGTACTAGGAATTGTTGCCGCCACTTACTCTAGTGCAGATGGCTCCCTTACTGCTCTTACCACCTCCTTTTGCGTTGATATTTACCAGCTAGAAAAAAAATTAAACTTTCTCTCAGAAGAGGGAGCAATTAAATTTCGTAAAAAAGTGCATCTTAGCTTTGCCCTTGTATTTGCTGCTTTGCTAGTTATATTTTACTATTTTCACTCCGTACAAATCGGAAGAACCAATATTATTACTATCATCTTGCAGCTAGCAGGCTATACCTATGGTCCCTTGCTGGGACTTTATAGTCTAGGAATTTTTACTTCCGTCAATCCTCCCGATCGTTGTGTTCCCTGGATATGTCTACTAGTACCCATAATTTGTTACTTTATACAGAAATATAGTTTTGTGCTTGGCGGCTACAATTTTGGCTTTGAACTAATTTTTGTTAACGCACTCCTAGTATTCGGCGCATGTTTAGTAACAACTTGGATAGAGCGGTTATATAATAGCCATCTTAAAAAACTAACTAGATAATTTAGTACGTAAGTTATGTACTCTTTTTCCCGAAATACAGTTATTTTTCACCAGCTTCGAAATTTTTGTTTCTTCACTGTTTTGCTCTGTTTCAGCTTATCAAACTACTACTTTTGGCACATTCCTATCCCATGCTTTTTTAAATTCGTAACCGGGTTTCCTTGCCCCAGCTGTGGTTTAACACGTGCCACTGCCGCTTTTTTACAAGGACAGTGGGCAAAAGCCTTTTATTATCATCCTTTGGTATTTTTACTAGGTCCTACTTATATCCTTTACACTTGTCTCCTTTTCTTTGAACTTTTTTTCCGAAAGCCCTTGCTTACTTGTTTGCTAAGTAAAAAAATAACTACTTTTTTATATCTTTCTATTTCAGCTGCTTTGATTACAAATTGGATTTTAAGTATCTATAAAAGTATTTAATGAATTATGTAGTAAAAGTATTTTATGTAGTAAAAGTATTTAATGAATTATGTAGTCTACAACTAAAATTATGTAATCATAAATGTAATCATAAAAGCTTGTAGAATTAACAAAGTTTATACTTTTACTTCATAACGTTTATTCTGTAATTTTTGTTTAGAGGGGATACATACAAATAAAATTTAAACCTTATTAATTTTGCAGCACTTCCTTTCTTCTAGTTTCACATGGCTCATTTCGATACCACTCTCAAACAACTCTTCCTCCCTACTTTACCCTCCTTTGCTAAAAAAGCCTTCCAGCTCGAT
>JANWXU010000125.1 GCA_025057395.1 Bacteroidia bacterium
TATTAATATGCCGATTTTGCGAAACTTCAGGATCTTTTAACCATATTGTTTCCATATTGCCAGGGCAACGTCTATCTATTTCTAGATTTCCCTGCCGAGGTAATGGGCTAATGTTTATCGTGAAAATTGTGTCTACTACGCCACAGGCAGTACTATCCTTCAAGCTAACCTCATAACTGCCTGCGTTGATCCATTTCACGACAATTCTATTTGGATTCGCATTGACAATAATAGGTAGCCCTGAAAATCTCCATTTCAATGTATGTTCGCTACCTGAAGTTTCAGGTACAGGTATTAGAGTAATGTTTTCATTTTGGCATGCTCTACCTTCACTCCTTATTCCCCTCTTAATAGGCAAGGGTAGTACCCTAACTCTTTGTTCATAGGTTGTTGAACAATTTTCTAATTCTGCAACTAACTGTATTGTTTTAGGTCCACTGTTTTGCCAGATGAGTTGATATTCCTGGTCAGTAAGTTCTTGATTACCTATCGTTGGACAGGAAGGGCATCTGACCTTAGCATCAGCTGGTTCACGTCTATTAATACGCAAAGAAAAAGGCTGCCTTTCGCATACAAATAAAGAAGAAAGAAGGGTGAAATCTAAAATGGGATTAGGCTTTACTCTGACAGTAATACTATCACATGTTGTTGGACAAATTGGATTTGAAGCGCATAGCTTAACAGTTTTGATGCCGGGGCTATTCCAAGCGAAAGTAGTGGGTCTTGGAGTGTTGGGTAAAATTGGTGGAATATTGCAGGCGTTGCAGTCCCAGTGGTAGGACCAATTTCCGGTGCTTCCACTAATGGTAGGAGTAACAATTACTTCACTTTTTTCGCAGATTTCAGAAGAAGATGGTCTTAATTGAATTCTAGTCGGTGCGTTTACATTAATAGTGACCGATGCAGGAATCTCAGGGCACTCTGGGGTAATTGATCGCAATTTAATAGTCTTTGTACCTCCTGTATTCCAACTTACTATGAAGGAACCATGTGTATTGTTAGGGCTAGGGGTGCATCCATCGCAATCCCAAGTATAGCTAGCATTTGGCACTAGGTCTGCTCTAAAACTAATTGTATCCCCTAGGCATACTAAGTTTCTGGAAATATAAATTTTATTTGGTGGACCTGGCTTCACAATAATTTTTCTAGTATTGCAAAGTGTATCTTCACAGACATCCACTCTTGTGCATACTTGAATTGTTTTGGTTCCTGAAGTTCTCCAGGAAACTCTATTTATTATTGATGTAGTCCATTGGTTTTCAAGAATAGTCGGGCTGCTAACGCAGCCGTCACATTTCCAAAGATACCTTGCATTTCCTACAAGCCCTGGAGTTTGAACTCGTACATCTATATTTTGGTTTTCGCATATTATTGAATCTGACAAATTTATGGTAGGCCTTACATTTTGATTTACAGTTACTGTTTGGCTAGAATAAAAAGCTCCGCAGACCTCATCCTTTTTTACTGTAAGTTGGATTGTTTTAGTACCTGGTGAACTCCAACTGATTGTATGTTCACCACCGTACCCTATAGTATCTCTAGGGCAGAATTGAGCTCCACTGTCACACTTCCAAGAGTATTTTGTTTTGCTATTTACTTTATCCACTTTAATATTAGTCAGTTGGTTGGTGCAGACTAGTTGTTGAGATACTCTAAATAAAGTTTCAGGAGGGCATGCAATTTTTGTCCTACCATTTTGCTTATCCATACAACCTCCAATTACTTGTGTAACCTCAATGTTAGTATATATATCTTCATCTTCTTCATTTGTACTACATATTGTTGTACAGTTGGGTCTAATAAATTTTGTTAGAGTAGTATCAAACAAAGTCTGGTGTTGCAACAATTCGAATTTGTAGCCATGCTCTTTTATGGCTTCTTCTAATGTTCTTTTATCCCATCCTTGTTCTTTTAATGCGATTCTTACTTGTATCTTTGCGTTTGAGGTGCAACAAACTGCAGAATCTGAAATTACTATGAAAGGTATGAGGCGGCAAAACTGAATTTTTATGGAATCTTCGCTAGAACATTGAGGTAGAGTTTCAAAGTTGACTTCAACTTTATACTCATGGGTTACGCAACTAACCTTCTGATTTGCAATTTCAGACGGTCCGCTAACCTGTACTTGACCCGATGTATTATTGAGTTCTATTTGTTGAATTCTTGGTTTAATTTGCCACCAGTTGTATCGTACGTCATTGGGAAAAAGAGAATCTCTAGCTACCAGGTTAAAATTAAAACTACTTGGATTTGGAATGCAGTAATACTTATCTATATCGCTTCGTAATATCACCTTTGGGGGACATATTGTTATTGTATTAGAATAAACTTGCCCTGTTCCGCAGCTTCCGCGATCGTGTTTCACTCTTAGGAATACTTTTTTGCCTGCTTTTACCTTACGCTTATCTAGTTTGATATTTCTGAAGTAGTATATAGGGCTAGTATCTTGATGTTGGACTTTGTGTGGGAGATCTTCCCACGTTGAGCCTTCATCATAGGAAACTTGCAGTATATAAGTTTCTGCTCCGGAGGCATCTTTATACTTTAAATTAAATAGGCTATCGGATAAATAAATCTTATCTCTTGAGCTTGGACTTAAAGTTCCAGCTTTACAAAGTTCGATGTAGCCGAATTTAGCGTTATTTTGATCGTAATCTTCTCCCGAACAAGAATTTCCTTGTTTTCTAAAAGTGTAAAAACGTAGAGCACCTGTTTTGGGAGCAGTAAATTCTATTGTAGTTGCACCTGGGCTATTATAACTGCCTTCACAATTGGGGCCATCATCTCCTTGCGCAATAATTGTATCGTTATCATTATCGGTTATTAAAAGATAGGTGTCGTAACCATTGAATGCATTATCAAAATGAATATTGTTTACTTGTCTACAAAAACTAACTAGGTATCTGCGGCCTTTTACAAAACCTTCTATAAGTTCATAGTAACATTTATTTCCAACTATTCCCAAACGTACATTTCCTGTTGAAATTTTTGCGTTTACTGAAACCCTTGAAGGGCTTGGAGTATTTTTTTCTTTTTGGTAATTTCTGCAGTTACACTCTTGCTGACTCCATCCTTTTACCTAAAAGGCTAGAAGGACAACAATCAGTAAGCCTTTCCAAAGCAGCTTTTGCTGCCAATTTTTATAACTTTTAGTACAAAACATAAGTATGAATTGCTGCATGTTTTAATTCAGTTTTTTATGAAGTTATGAATGAATGCTCGAAATTATAAATTTTTTATATTGCAAGGCCAAGTAAGTTTTTATAGTATTTTATAGATAACTTGATTTATTTTTAGAGTGAAGAAATGTGGAGAAGTGTAAGGAGTAGGACCTACTCCAGGTATGTCTGGAGTAGGTTAGGGTTTCGACGAATACGTTTTAACGCCTTTTCTTTAATTTGACGTACTCGCTCACGTGTGAGCCCTAGCTTTAAGCCAATTTCTTCAAGGGTATGCGGCTGCTCCTTACCTATTCCAAAGTATAAGCGCAGAACCTTAGCTTCCCGAGCGCTTAGTTGCCGCAGGCAGCTTTCTATTTCCACACATAAGCTTTGCTTTACAAGCTCGTTGTCAGGAGCAGTGGCTTCAGGGTTTTCAAGTTTTTCAACTAGCATCGTGTCTTCTTCTTTGCTTCCCGAATCTAAAGGTGATTGCAATGAAACAGTATGAGTTTTAGAAAGACATATTGCTTCTTCTATATCCTCAGGGTCTATTCCTTTAAGCTCTTGGGCAATTTCTTCAACTGTTGGGTTACGGTGGAAGCATTTTTCTAAAGCTTCCTCCGCCCTCCTAACTTTATTAATTGTACCAATACGGTTAACAGGTAAACGTATAAGACGTGCATGCTCAGCCAAAGCTTCTAGAATAGTTTGACGGATCCACCAAACGGCATATGAAATGAATCGGAAACCTGTGGTTTCGTCATATTTTCTAATTGCTTTCATTAACCCCAAGTTACCCTCTTGAATGAGTTCCTCTAGTTCTAAGCCTTGATTCTGGTATTGCTTGGCTACGGATACTACAAAGCGTAAATTGGCTTTTACTAGTTTATTAAAAGCAGCGTCATCTCCTTGTTTAGCTTTTCTAGCTAAGCATACTTCCTCATCTGGGCTGAGCAGACGAATTTTATTTATCTCGTGAAAGTATTTGTTAATACTACTTGAATTACGTGTGGTAATTTTACGGGTAACTTTGAAGGTTCTCATAGTTTTTAGTTTATGGTTTTTAATAGTTTAAGTTTTAGTTTGGTTAAAAAGAATTTTTGTTATTTATACCAAAAGAATAGATAAGGTAACTTGCTATATTGCTATAATGTAAGTTTTTGAGGTAAGGGCACTACACAAGCATAGTGCCCTTCTTTTTAGATAACTTGCTATTTTAGGTTTGTGAGGTTGCTACACCTTTAGCTTAGGAATTCATTAGGGAAGTTTTTCTCAATAAAAGCCTTCAGCTTATTAATGGCTCGTCTTTCAATTTGCTGGATCCTTTGCCTGGAAATCAAAAATACAGAGGCTAACTCCTCAAGAGTATAGCTCCTCTCATAATAAATACCAAAGCGCATCATTATGACCAACTTTTCTCTCCTATTGAGAACTAGTTCTAAAATCCATAAAACTTTTTTAGTTTGGTCTTCTAAGGCTGCATTTTCTAAGGGATTAGAAGCACTTGGATTTTTTACAATATCTAAATAGGTATGTTTGCTATCTGCAGTAATGGAGGCATTTAGAGATACATAGCCAGCATTACTTAAGTAATATAAGAGTGTTACAGCTTGTATAGAAAGAGAAGGATCCGTGTAGACAATCTCTTCTAGGGTAGGTTCCCGATGGAAAGTTGCTTCAAACTTAGCTTTAAGTTTTTCAAGTCTACGCTGTTTGAATATTTGACTTTTAGGTAACCTAATAAATTGAATGTTATCTAAGTATTCCTGTATACTGCTTTTTACCCACCAGGAAGCATAGGTAGTAAGTCTTCTGCCCTGTTCAGGGTCAAACTTTTCTACCGCTCTAATCAGGCCTTTATTCCCTGCTTGGATTAAATCCATCAGGGATAGTATAGGTATTCGTATAACGCATTGTATAGCATATTCGTATTTTCTAGCTATTTTAAGCACGAGACGTAAGTTAGAGTTTATTAGTTTATTTCTTGCTTCTTTATTACCTTTTCTGACTTGCATGGCTAATTCTCTTTCCTCTTCCGCAGTGAGCAGCGGATATTTTTTTAACTCTTTGCAATAGCTTCTGAATAAATAGTTTTCGTCAAAGTAATTTTTATGAGTTTTAGCCATTTATGAGATTATTAGTAGTTATGATTATTTTTTAACTAGTACTTTATTAATTAAAAATTTTTATTTCTTTTGTAAATTTACTTTTAAGTACGTTTTTATATGTTTAATAGTTTAAATTATAATGCAATAATAGTATAATAGTTTGAACTCTATCTTCCTAAAGCTTACATAAAAGAATTTTCTAAAACTTTGAAATCTTGGAATAGTTGATTTTTTTTAGCATATACATTTAGCATGTATACTATATATTGAATAAAGCATGGCGAAAGTTGCAGTTCTAGTGGGCAGCTTATAATTCCTTGCAGTTACGTAGCTAATTATACTTGCTTTCCGACCCCAAAGCGTATTTAGAGCGTGCTTTTTGTTCTTGAGACGTGATATAAGGAAGCTATTTCTTATGAGACTACTTTTGATTTTGTTTTGATTTTGTAGGATGAAATAATGCGGAGGGGAGCAAACAAGTGAGTATTTATATGCTAAAATCTTTCTTTGTGCAGGAATTTCTTTTTTATTTTGTTCGGTCAGCGATAAGTTTATTATTTGGTTTATATGCAAGATAAAATTGTAGAAGTTAAAGCAAGAGAAATTTTAGATTCTCGGGGCAATCCTACCCTAGAGGTAGATGTAATAACAGAGAAGGGGATAATTGGAAGAGCTGCTGTACCTTCGGGAGCTTCCAAAGGAAAATTTGAGGCTTTGGAAATTCGTGATGTTCAAGAAAAGAGGTATAAAGGAAAAGGAGTGAAAAAAGCGGTAGAAAATGTAAATGTAAATATTCGCTCCTATCTTGTTGGACATAATGTTTTTGATCAGGCTGGTATTGACTATCTTTTGATTGAAAAAGGAGGTGGCTCAAATAAAGAGCTTTTAGGTGCTAATGCAACTCTAGGAGCTTCGCTTGCAGTGGCTAAAGCTGCTGCCCTAAGTGCGGAACTTCCTTTATATCAGTATTTGGGAGGAAGTTTTGCTTGTGTTTTGCCTGTTCCTTTTATGAATATTCTTAATGGTGGAGCTCATGCAGATAATAAGGTCGATATTCAGGAATTTATGATTGTCCCTTTTAAAGCTTCAAGTTTTAGTGAAGCATTGCGCATGGGAGCTGAGGTTTTTCATACGCTAAAGGAAGTTCTCAGAAGACAAGGTTATAGTACAAATGTAGGAGATGAGGGCGGCTTTGCGCCTAATCTTTCTTCTAATGAGGAAGCCGTGGAAGTTATTTTAGAAGCAATAGAACTAGCGGGCTATAAAGTAGGCGAAGAAATAGCAATTGCTATCGATGCAGCTGCTTCTGAATTATTTGAAGAGCAGAGTGGGAAATATGTGTTTCGTAAATCAGGTGGAAGAACATTAAGTAGCCAGGAAATGGTGGCATACTGGGTAAATTGGTGTAATAAATATCCTATTGTTTCAATTGAAGATGGTTTAGCGCAGGAAGATTGGGTACATTGGCAGCTTTTAAATCGAGAATTGGGAAATAAAATCCAAATTGTAGGTGATGATTTATTAGTTACAAGTCCTAAGCGCTTAGCAACGGCAATAAGTCAAAAAGCTGCTAATACTATCCTTATAAAGCCTAATCAAATTGGGACTCTTACTGAAACCGTAGAAACCATACAAATTGCACTTTGTAATAGCTGGAAGGCTATGATAAGCCATCGTAGTGGAGAGACAGAAGATACAACAATTGCAGACCTAGCAGTAGCCTTTAATTTAGGGCAAATTAAAACAGGTTCAGTTAGCCGTATGGATAGGGTAGCAAAATATAATCAGCTGCTTCGCATCGAGGAAGAACTAGGAAAAAGAGCTATTTATGCAGGTAAGTTTTGGCACTTGCAAACGTGATTGTATTAACTTTAACTTACATAATAATAAAAAATGTCGTTTTTAGTAGAGATGAAGTCTTATTTGAGGTGGCTAAGTAATCGTTATATACTAACCTTTATTATCTCTATTATTTGGATGGTTTTTTTTGATCAGTATGACTTACGTTCGCAGTATGAATTACGCCAAAAAATAAAGCAAATGGAAGAGGATAAGCAATATTACCAGGAGCAAATCAAAATAATTAATGAGGAAAAAGAATTACTTCTAAATGATCCGGGGGCTTTAGAAAAATTTGCACGAGAACAATATTTCATGAAAAGAGATGAAGAAGATTTGTTTATAATTGTGCCATCTCCTTCTCAAAGAGCAGGAGCAATTAGTAATCAATTTTTGGAGTCGAATGAAAAGAACAAAAATTAAAGACATTTTTTTTAACCCTGTAATTGATTCTGAGTATACCGTTTGCGGCTGGGTGAAGACGCGGCGTAGTAGTAAAAAAGTTTCTTTTGTTGAAATTAACGATGGTTCAGGGCCCCAGAATTTGCAGGTAGTTGTAGATAATGCTTTGGTAGAAGCAGAGACACTTAAAAAAATCACTACAGGTACGGCTGTCAGGATAAGTGGTATGGTAGTAAAATCTGTCGGTATTGAGCAGCCTATAGAAATGCAAGCTCGGCGTATTGAAATTTTAGGCGAGGCTGATGCAGAAACTTATCCCCTACAGAAAAAGGCTCATTCTTATGAATTTTTACGTGAAATTGCTCATTTACGTTTTCGTACAGGTATTTTTGGAAGTATTTTTCGCATAAGAAGTGCTATAGCCTTTGCTATTCATAAGTTTTTTCAAGAACGGGGTTTTTTCTACTTGCATACTCCAATTATCACAGGGGCTGACTGTGAAGGAGCGGGCGCAATGTTTCAGGTGACTACTTTGCCTTTGAATACGGTGCCTATGCAAAATGGTAAGCCTGATTTTGGTCAAGATTTTTTTGGCAAACCTACTCACCTTACAGTCAGTGGTCAGTTGAATGCAGAGTTAGCAGCTATGGGCTTATCTGAGGTATATACTTTTGGTCCTACTTTTCGAGCTGAAAACTCTAATACTTCTCGCCATTTAGCTGAATTTTGGATGATAGAACCGGAAATGGCTTTTTATGAGCTAGAGGAAAATATCCAATTAGCTGAAGATTTATTAAAATATTTGCTCCAGTATGCTCTTCAAAATTGTAGAGAAGACTTAGAATATTTGCAAAAGCACGTGGAAGATAATGATGATTTAATAGAGACAATTCAAAAGGTAGCAGAGGCTGATTTTATTCGTTTAGAATACACAGAAGCTATAGAAATACTAAAAAATTCGGGGGTGAATTTTGAATTTCCTGTAGCTTGGGGTTGTGATTTGCAGTCGGAACATGAGCGTTACTTAGTAGAAAAGCATTTTGCTAAGCCTGTTATTGTTATTAATTATCCCAAGGAAATTAAAGCATTTTATATGCGTTTAAATGAAGATGGTAAAACCGTAAGAGCAATGGATATACTTTTTCCTGGTATTGGCGAAATTATTGGAGGGTCACAGCGAGAAGAAAGATATGATAAGTTGCTACGACGCATTCATGAATTGGGTTTACCAGAAGCTGAATATTGGTGGTATTTAGATACTCGTAAATTTGGTAGTGTTCCTCACAGTGGTTTTGGCTTAGGTTTTGAGCGCCTTCTACTTTTTATTACAGGAATGAGCAATATACGTGATGTAATTCCTTTTCCTCGCACACCTGGAAATGCAGAGTTTTAATTTGTAATTAACTTCTTATGAGTCTCTATTATGAGGTTCATGGAGCGGGTCCTGCTATACTGCTTATTCATGGTTATATGTTTAGCGGACAAATGTACCACCCGCTTTTGGACTATTGGCAGCACCATTTTCAGCTTATAATCCCGGATCTAAGAGGGTATGGCAGAAGTATAAATCTACCAGGACCCTATACAATTGAACAGTCGGTCCAAGATGTGTTAGCAATTATGGATAGTTTAGGTTTATCTCATTTTTTTGTAGTAGGTTATTCTAAAGGAGGGCTAGTTGCACAGCAATTAGCCACTCATTATCCCTATAGGGTAAAAGCATTGGTATTAGCTTGTACTTTTTCACATAAGCCACTTAGTGTAACTGAAAGGCTACAAAAAAGATTCATTACTACTGCTCTGAGTAATATTACTACTCAGACAATGGTAAAATTACTTAATAAAGAACTTGTGGAGGCCTTAGGAAAAATAGATCCTTCTACTCTTCGCTGGTATAAAAAAATGATAGTGCATAATCGAAAAGATGTATTGCTTATTGGAGCTCATGAAATTTTTAAGTTTGATAGTCGTAAGCATTTAAAGAATATAAAGGTTCCTACTTTAGTAATAGGCGCTAGTGATGATATTATTGTTCCTATTCATCATGCTTATTTTTTAGCTCGTGAAATTCCGGGTGCTCAAATTAAAGTTTTTTCAAATGCTGGTCATGCTGTAGTTCATACTCATAAAGATTCAATGGCTGAGGTTATAAAAAATTTCTTTCAGCAGTGCATTTAATTTCATCTTTATTCTGAGCTTCCTGTGCATTTATGAAAATTTCTCTCTAACCCTTCTATCCACTACACTGAGATTTAATTGCTGTTCGGCTTATGGATTTGCAGACTATTAAGACCTTGCTTGCTAAGTATCCTCAACTGCCTTCTGAGTTTTTAACGGAGGGTTCATTAGCGGGAGCGCTCTTTGAACTTTTTCAAAAGCATGGGCAGGAATTGCAAGCTTTATCTTCCCAGTTTGTTTCTGAAACTCAGATGAAGCAATTTTTAGAAATGTTTGCTTCTCGGTTTGAGATTTCAGATAGAAGAGTGGAACAAATTATGGGCGAGGTACAGCGTCGCTTCGAAGTGCTTACTCAAGAAATGGATCGGCGTTTTAATTTTTTGGAAGTAAGGATGGACAGGTTAGAGCAGCGGTGGGAGCTCAGTGAGGAAAAGTGGGAGAAGTATCGCCAAGAGCAGCTTAAACGTATCGAACTATTAGATGCTAAGCAGGAATATTTGCAGAAGGAATTAGAGCTACGTTTCGATAGTCTACAAAGGGAGACTAGTGCTCGAATAGAAGCTTTAAGACAGGAAGTTAGTGCGAAAATAGCAGAGACAAATGCTAGAATTGCTGAAGTAAGTTCGCGTATAGATATGCTTCGTGAGGAGACGGATAAGAGGATAGCGCAGGTGGATGCTAAGATAGATATGCTTCGTGAGGAG
>JANWXU010000126.1 GCA_025057395.1 Bacteroidia bacterium
CTTCTTCTATAAGAGGGCTACTATTCTAGAACCCTCTAACCAATATTTGTGGGAACAATTGCTTAATAAAGACTATGAGTTGGGTAAAAGCAACGAGCTAGTAGAAGACGCAGAAGCTGCCTTAGAAGTGTTCCCTGATCATCCAAGCTTTATTTATTTTTCGGGATTGGGGCACTATCAAACTAAAAATTACAAAATGGCGGTACAACGCTTTGAAAAATATCTTAAGCATGCTAGTGGTTTGGATGTAAGGAATGAGTCGTTAGTCCTATCTCACTTGGGTGATTGTTATCATTATTTAACGCTTTATGAAAAGTCGGATGCAAATTTCAAGAAGGCAATTGAAAGAGATCCTAATAATGCTCTAGCTCTAAATAATTATGCTTACTTTTTAGCTCTTCGAAAGGAAAGACTGGAAGAGGCAATGCTTTTAGTAAACAGAGCCTTAGCGCTAAGCCCTAATAATCCGTCTTACCTAGATACTAAAGGTTGGATTTTATACCAGCAGCAAAAATATGCAGAGGCTAAAGAAATTATTGAGCAAGCTTACCAGTACAGTCCAAGTCCTGATATAGCTGAGCACCTAGGGGATATTTACTTTCAGTTAGGGGATGCAGCCAAAGCCCTTTCTTTTTGGAAAATAGCTAAAGAAAGGGGAGGCAATAGTGAGAGCCTAAATCGTAAAATTAGTACTGGTAAGTTATAATAATGCGCAGCCTTCAGCTTGCGATCTTTTATTTTTTATCTGGTTATTTTTTACTTGGAGTTTGGGTGTTTTTTTTTGCCTGTCGTCCTTCAAGACAAGTTTCCAAAGCTACTTTTTCCACTTCCGCTAATTTAGGAGCCCCCAATTTACTTGATTCTCTAAAGAAGGTTCATTTCCAATACCAAAGTATAGTTCTAAAGGGTAAAGGAAGCTGGCTCTTTCAAAAGCAGCGCCAAAGCTTTAGCTACCGGATGATAATTTTAAAAGATAGCCTCTTAGGGCTTACTATTTCAGTGATGGGTATCCAAGCGCTGCGTTTTATGGTAAGCAAAGATTCTGTTAAGTTAGTCAATTATTGGGAAAAAACTTATTCGCTTTGGTCTTTTCAAGAATGGATACAAAAGTATGGTGTTAGTATTAGTTTAGGACAAGTGCAGTCTCTTTTGCTTGGAGATTATGCTCTTGATTTTCCCTCCTCTGCTATTGTGAAATTTGAAGGCGATACTTATTGGATACAAACTCTAGCTCCAGCTTCTTCTACCCAAGTTTGGATTAATGCTAGTAACTATAAGTTGCATTCGTTTATTGCAAAAACCGATACTTTCTCTGCTAAAATTTATTATAATAACTATCAAAATAATCTACCTACCCTTTTCAAAGTAGAACTTAAGGGCAAAGCACTAAATTTAATTCAATTGGAGCACCAGTCTATAGAAATAAATGTTTCTTCATTAAACTTTCATTTTAAGATACCTGAAAATTATGTGCGTAAGTAGACGGAAAATAGACTTTCAGGTTAAGGTAGTAATAGACACGTTGTTTTTTTTTTATTTCTTATTTCTTGCTTTCAAGAAGTGAAGGCACAGAGGCGTAGACCGATTAAGCAACAAAGCCGCATTCAACAACTTGAATATCAATTATCACGTCTTGAAAAACAAGTAGCTACTACTGAAGAACTTTTGGCACAGACTCGAACTACTCAAAAAAAGTCTTTTAATGAGCTTAATTTATTAAGGCAACAAATTGAGCTACGAACCGAGCTACTTAATCAATTAACTTTACAAATAGGATATATTGATGCCGAAATTAGTAGGCTCAATGATTTAATTCGTGCTTTTGAAAAAGATATCTTTCACTTCCAAGTTAACTATGGAAAAGCCGCCTATATTAGCTATAAAGTGCAAAATGAGCTTTCTATCTTACTTTGGATTTTAGGTTCTCGCACTTTTAAACAAGCGTACAATAGAATTGTATATTTTCGAGAATTCAGCAAGTATAGAAAAAATCAAATTTTTTTAATTAAAAGAACAAAAAAGTATTTGCTACAAAAGAAGAAAGAAAAGCAGGAAAAAAGGAAAAATAAAGAAATATTACTGCAAAAAAGGCAAACTGAAAAAAGTAAATTAGATGCTACTCGCCAGGAAAAGGATAGGCTCTATGAAGAATTAAGGAAAACCGAACTTGCTTATCAATTAAAGATTAGTGCATACCGCAAGGAGCTTGCAATAATAAGAGAAAAGATTAAAGAATTAGTTTTAGAAAGTCAAAAGGATTCGGATAATTCCGAAAAAAGTGATAAATTATCTAGTATTTTTGCCAATAACCGTGGTAAGTTGCCGTGGCCAATTCCTAAGCAAGAGGGTGTTATAACAGGATATTTTGGCAAAAATATTACAGAAACGGGTAATGAAATTATTAATGACGGAATTTATATTTCTACTAAAAGAGGACAGCAGGTAAGAGCTATTTTTAGTGGAAAAGTATCGCTAGTAAGCAGAGTTCCTTTTTATGGAACTGTAGTAATTATACAGCATGGAAACTATCGTTCAGTGTACGCAAATTTAGAAAACGTAATGGTACACAAAGACCAAGAAGTCAATATTTTGCAGCCTATTGGGTATGTGCAGACTAATACTGCTACAGGAGATACCCAATTATACTTTCAAATTTATAGAGATTATAATCCTGTAAATCCTTTGTACTGGATTAGTAATAAGTACTGATATATTACTCGATAGTGATGCTTATTAAAGCAGTTGAGTTTATTAAAAGTAGTGCTAGTTTAGAGCAGTTACCGGCACCCCGCCTACCCGAATATGCTTTTGTGGGGCGTTCTAATGTAGGCAAATCCTCGCTAATTAATATGCTTTGTCAAAAGAAGGATTTAGCTAAGACTAGCAGTATGCCAGGAAAAACTAGGCTTATTAATCATTTTTTAGTGAACGGAAGTTGGTATTTAGTAGATTTGCCAGGTTATGGGTATGCAAAGGTTGATAAAAAGCAGCGCGCCCTATTAAGTAAGATAATATCTAGTTATTTATTTAAGCGAACTAATTTGATGAATGTATTTGTTTTAATCGATTCACGCTTAGAGCCCCAACCCATCGACCTCGAATTTTGCTATAATTTAGGGGTAGCAAAAGTTCCTTTTTCACTCGTATTTACGAAAATTGATAAATTAAGCCGGCAACAATTAGAAAATAATATTAATGCTTTTCAGAAGGCTTTTCTAAAAACTTTTGAAGAACTACCTCCTGTTTTTAAAACTTCAGCTATAGAAAAAAAAGGAAGGGAGGAAATTCTTAATTACATAGAACACATTAACCAATCAATTAAAATAGATAAATTAACTTAATACCCCATGGCAAGAAAACCTAAGAAAAATGAAAAACCCTCGGTAAATCCTCAACTTGAAGGATTTGAAATTAGAATTAATGAGTTTGGCGAAATTATCTCTACTATTGATATTCGTAAGATTAATAAATTTTTAGACGAAAATGTAGATGATAAAAAATTTCGTGGAATTCAAGTAGTTAAACGCGACGCTGAAGAGGAAAACGAGCTAGATACAAAAAAATAAGTCCGGTTTTTCTAATTATAAGTTTTATGGATGAACGCAAGCCCTTAATAAACTATACCAAGGAAGCTTTATCTCTACCTATTAATATTTCATTTCTAACTGTTTCCTTTATCATTTTAGCTATTTTATTATTTAACAATTTAGCAAGTGGTATAATTGGTTTTCTTCCTACCTTGGAAATTCGTCAAATTCTTATTTTACCTTTGCTACTAGGAGCTATTGAAATGTTTTATCTAGCTTATATGCCTAAAAACAAGCGCTTTGTGCATATGGTAAATGCTAAGTACTATGGTTTGCAAGCTCAATTACAGCAAAGGGTAAAAAATATTAAATATTTAGTGTTGCTTTCTCCCTCTGCGCAGGAAAAGTATAGCTTTCTCCTTCAAAAGAAAGCAGCTATTACCGATAATTTGGTACGTACTCAAAATGATTTTCTTTTGAACTCTAATTTTCTCTCTAAGCTAGAGATGCTGGAAGGTTATTATTTGGAAAGACTTGTAGCAATTGAGCGGTATGAAAAGTTTGCTCATAATAGCTTAAATAATGATTTTTATGATGAAATCAAGCGTATACAGAATTTAATGCAGAATGCTACTCCCAAAGTGAAAGCTGAATATCAAAAAAGAATAGATATATTACAAAAAAGAATTAAGCATAGTGAAACATTACAAGATAATTATCAAGTTGCTAAAATTCAGGCTGCTACTCTAGAAGATACACTGGAGCTTATTTTAGAGCAGTCTATTTCCGCTTCTAATCCTAGGTACTTCGATCAGCGTATTGATGAGGTTTTAACTGAGGCTGAGCAGCAACAAGAAACTATTCGAGAACTCGAAGCCCTGTATGAAGATGTTTCTTATCTTGCCACGCGAAACTAACAAAATAAACTAATTGATTTCTGATGTCTTATACCACGCTTTTACTTGAAAAAAAGGAAAACATTGCTATTCTTACTATCAATCGACCTGAAGTATTAAATGCTTTAAATCGCCAGGTCTTGGAAGATTTAGCAAGTGCATTAGAAGCACTGAGTATCGACGATGAGGCTAACGCTGTCATTGTAACGGGAAAAGGCGAAAAGGCTTTTGCTGCTGGTGCTGATATTGCTGAGCTTACGCAGCTTACTTCTATTCGAGCTTATGATTTTAGTCGGAAGGGGCAGTTGCTATTTGAACAAATTGAGAATTATCCTAAAATTATTTTGGCAGCTATCAATGGCTATGCTTTAGGAGGAGGATGTGAGTTAGCCATGGCTTGTCACTTAAGGGTTGCTTCTGAAAATGCAGTTTTTGGCCAACCCGAAGTGAAATTAGGACTTATTGCTGGCTACGGTGGTACTCAAAGGTTACCTCGCTTGATAGGAAAAACTAAAGCCACTGAATTTTTGCTAACAGGCGAAAGTTTTGATGCGCAGACAGCTCTAGCACTAGGGTTAGTTAACTACGTAGTTAAGTTCTCGGAGCTTTTGGATAAGTCTATTGAGTTGCTCCAAAAATGCCTTAGAAATTCTCGCTCTGCTATTAGTTATACTTTAAGTTCTATTAACGCAGCTTACAAGCAACCCGGTTACGAAGGTTTTGTGCAGGAAGCTCACTATTTTTCAAAGGCAGCTGTTTCCCCTGATGGTAAAGAAGGAACTGCCGCATTCTTAGAGAAAAGAAAGCCCCGCTTTCAGTAGCAAAAGTGCAATTAGCACTTTGCTACTTTTTTATTTTATTCTCCTTATTTTATTCTTCTTCTAAATACTCCCATTTTGCACTTGCTAATTCATTTACTGTCTTCATGTCATTTTGCTGACGGGCAAGTGCAATTCCTTTTTCAAAATAAAAACTTGCTTCCTCCTTTCGTCCATCTTGAGCTAATAAGATAGCCAATTGATAATAGCTACCTAAATAGTCAGGATGAAGAGCAATATTTTTTTCAAAATAACTAATTGCTGAAGTTTTATCTCCCACGCTTAAATATTCCATTGCTAAAGCGTGCAGTAAAAAAGGATCATCGGGAGTTTGAGCTAGAAAAGTTTTAATTTTTGCTATGCGGTCGTTTGTCATATCCTTTTTATCATCATCGGCTAAAAGAACGCTTATAATCCAAAAGCAGGTAATTATCTTTTCTTCCCTGTTCTATAATGGCCTTGATACGTAGTGCGGCATAGTGAGGCCAATTATTGTAATTAGGATTTTGTAAACGTAGTTTTACTAGTACAATATCTCCTACTCTGAGTGGAGAGGTTCTTTTTCGTTGAGGGTGGGCCATAAAAGCTCCGCGCATAATAGAATAAGTAAGCTGATTATAATTCAAAATATTATCGTTTAGAACTACTAACGTAGAATCTTGGGCAGGATTAGGAGCTTGCAAAATGCGGCGGAAAAGGGTATTATTTGTGTCTGAAACTTCTTGAATATCTATATCTGCAAGATTTTGTATATTACTATATCGATTACTAATTAAATTATAGGCTGAACTATCCTTACGACTATTTCGAGCATATAACTTAATATTTTCATAGCTTTCTAAGCCGAAAGCATCATCTACTGGGTTGTTTTTATCGAAATCAACACTAATATAAAAGGGTTGGGTACGGGCTTTTTGTTGAATATTATCAGTTACTTGGGCTATGATATCAATACGGGCTAAGGGTGGCAAAAAAGAGGATACCTCATAATCTACCGTTTCGGTATGTACTGTGCCACGTATTTTTTTACTTAGAATTGTTTTTCTACTTAAAGTATCTCCACGGCTTATTAATGAGTCAATTTTTACACCGTTTCGAATAAACGAACTATCCCTGTATTGTACATTGGTTAGAATTATTTCTTCAATTTCTATTTTTTCAAGCGCCTCATTATCCGCAGCTAAAAAGGTAATTTTAACTTTTTCCCCTCCTCGAGCTATTACGCTAGGAGAAGATGGACTAATTTTTCGAATCACTGGTTTTTGGTTGGTAGGCAAGGGTTCGTTGTCTTCTTTTGAGCAAGCCCCTACTAGTATAATAGCTACTATTGCACAAAATATAAATTTTCTTAGCATTGTTGGATTTTGCTTTTTCAAAACTACAAATTACCTATTTTCGTAACAAGTTTTATTTTTATTTACTTATTTAGGGTCTGTATATCTTGTAGTATCTGGCTTTTTGAGGTATATTACATTGTTTGGCTTTTCTATTTTTCATAGATTTGACTTATTGCTAGTAAAGTAATTTAGCAAAAAATTTAATTCTTGATTTGATATATAAAGTTATGAAGTACATTTTAATTTTACTCCTGTTAATTTCTTTTTACATTAAAACAAGTGCCAATCCTTGCAATTTGAAGCTTATTGTAAATGAATTTTCAAATGGTCCTACGGGCAATCAGTCTTTTATAGAATTTTTAGTAGTAGGCGTACCGGGTACTACTCAAGATATTAGTGGTATCATTTTCGATGACAATAGTGGGCGAGGGGCTACTTGTGGTTTATCTAAAATTGCTCCTGGGCACTATCGCTTTTCCAATGCTTCTACTTGGAAAAATATACCTGTGGGTTCTCTTATTGTAGTATATAATGCCGCGCAGCGCAACCCTAAAATACCCGCTGATGATCCCTTTGATGTTAATAGTGATGGTATTTATATTGTCCCTTCCAATCATCCTACACTTTTAGAAGTAGTTACTAATTTCCCCAGTTCCTCAAATTGTAATTCTTTTGGAGGTACCCTAGAGCAGCCTGCTACTAACTCCTGGAATAATGTACTTAACTTTTCAACAGCTGGTGATATTGTGCAAATTGTAGATCCAGCCTCTCCTGCAGATTTGCACCATGGTATAGCGTATGGAAATGTTGCATCTTCTTTTTCTTCTAGAGTAGTTCCATTTTCTTCTATTGACGGGATGAATCGAACCTTTCAGTTTATTATAACCAGTAACGCTTCTCCCTTCGAAGCACCCAATTTTGCTATTCGTGCTGCTAATGATTTTGAAACTCCAGGTCTAGCTAATTCTATAGCTAATTCTGAGTTTATTCAGTTTCTAAGAACTTCACAAAGGCTTGTTTCTACAAGTCGAACCTTGTGTACTACAGGGGGTAGAGCTATTTTGAGTGTACAAAATGCTTTAAGTTTTGCTACTTACCAGTGGTCACCCGCGGGGGGGACACAAAGCATAGGTCCACGCCTAGAAGTATCGGCTAGCGACGTAGGCACTTCTAGAATTTATACTCTAACAGTTGGATATAAGTCTACTTCTAGCACCTGTAATTTTATTTTTACAGAATCAGTTACGCTTACTACCAGTTCTAATGGTGATATTTTACCGCCTACTATTATAAATACTAGTCCTGTTTGTGAGGGTGAAGCAGTGGTATTAGTGGCTCGAGATTATCCTGCTAACCAAGCTACTTACCGCTGGAGCGGGCCCGGTGGATTTAGCCGAACTACTGATTTGGTAGAAATTCAAAATGCTACAATAAACGAAAGTGGACGCTACACTGTGACTCTTAGAATTGCAAATTGTGCTCCTACGGTAGCTACTACGGATGTAATAATCAATCCTCAGCCTAGTGTAGCTATTTCAAGTAATAGTCCTGTTTGCACAGGTAGTACTTTAGAACTAGGTGGCATTCCTTTTACAAATGGTACTTACATATGGAGCGGTCCTAATGGATTTTCTGCAACGGGTCAGCGAGTTTTGATTCGTAATGTTACTACTGCTAATGCTGGAAATTATTCTGTGACCCTAACTGTGCCCGGTTGTGCACCTGTGGTTGCTACGCGCAATATTACTGTAGGCTTGCCCTTACAACCAGGAATTACTATAGGTACTAATGCACCTGTTTGTACGGGTGAATCTATTAATCTAACCGTTGATTTAGGTCCTAATAATAGAGCACTTTCTGGAGTTCGCTATTTATGGACTGGTCCTTCGGGTTTTGTTTCTACTTTTCAAAATCCAGTATTTGTGAATGTTTCTACTGAAAATAGTGGTACTTATCGTGTGCAAGTGCAGTCTCCAGGGTGTGAAGCTTTTATTGATTCAGTGATTGCAATTGTAAATGAGCCCCCGCGTCCCCCGCTTATTACTACAAATTCTCCGCTTTGTCAAGGAGAGGCTATACGCCTTACAGCTATCAGTGCTCCTGATGCTGATTATCGTTGGACAGGACCTGCTAGTTTTAGTGCTACCGGTCCTTTCCCGGTTCGTTTTTCTGCGGCGCCTGAGCACTCTGGAACATATAGAGTGATAGTAAGCCGTCCGGGTTGCCCTCCTACATCGGGTTATGTAGGGGTCTTTGTCCATCCTAGACCTGTGGCTACCAGTAATTCTCCTTTATGTAAGGGGCAGCAGTTAAATTTACAAGCTCCTTATTTTCCAGATGCCGAATATCGATGGTCAGGTCCCGGTGGCTTTAGTAGCACGCTGCAAAATCCTTTTATTCCTAATGTTACTACTGCTAATTCTGGTACTTATACGGTTGCTATCATTTTGCGTAATCCCAATAGAAATGAACCGTGTGCTGTCCAGAGCTTAACTACTGAAGTGCGAGTAAATGAAATTAGCGGCGAAATTAGGGTGTCTTATAATGGACCTATTTGCGAAGGAAATACTTTAAATTTATTTGCTGCTGTTCCTCCTGGTACTTTCTACTATTGGCTTGGGCCTAATGGATTTATTTCTACTGAACCTACTCCACAAATTCCTAATGCTCAACAAAGCATTCATTCAGGAAGATACAATATTATTATTCCAGGTTGCAACGCAGCTGCATTTGTGGATGTAGAAATTAATAAAAGACCCTCGTTTATTACAGCCACGGGTAATTCACCCCTTTGTGCTGGTCAAACTTTATCTTTGAATGCGCCGTTTTTTGTGAATGCTACGTATAATTGGGCGGGTCCTGGTGGTTTTAGCTCTACTTTGCAAAATCCTACGCGTCCTAATGTAACCACAGGTTTTGCAGGAGTATATACTGTTACGGTTAGAATACCAGGGTGTTTACCAGTAGTAGGAGAAACTAATGTTATAGAAATTGGACCCGGGGCTGTAGCTAGAAGTAATAGTCCTGTTTGTGCCGATGGCGAGCTTCGCTTAGACGCAGAGTTTGTACCTGGAGCACGCTACCGATGGTCAGGTCCTTTAGGCTTTACTTCTACCCTTCGCTCTCCAGTTATTGAACCGGTTTCCATTCAAAATAGAGGAGTTTATACTGTTACTGTTACTTTACCCCATGGACCTTGTTCTGTTTCGGTAGCTACTACTGAAGTAATTGTAAATGAACCACCTGCAGGACCTGCTCCCCGAAGTAATAGTCCTGTTTGTGTAGGGCAGAATTTACGTCTTAGTGCAGCTTATGTTCCAGGGGTAGCTTATTTTATTTGGGAAGGTCCTAACGGCTTTACTTCTACTGAAAATAATCCAGTTATAGAAAATGTTACTTCTGAGCAAGCTGGCCGTTATGTGCTTACTATTCCAGGTTGTCGCATGAGTGCTTTTACTACAGTAGAAATTTTGCCGTCACCAGTATTTAGTATTGCCAGTAACTCACCTATTTGCGAAGGGCAAAACCTTACTCTAACCGCTAATATATTAAGTGATAATACTACTATTAGTTGGAGTGGACCAGGTTTTTCCAGTAATGAAATTTCTCCTACTCTTATTAATGCCACTACTCTTAATGCGGGTACCTATACGGCAATTGCTACTCGTAGAGGTTGCTTGCTCACTCGTAGCATAAATGTAGAAATCAGACCTTTGCCTGCTATTGAATTTAGAAATAATACTCCCATTTGTGAAGGAGAAACGCTGCGTCTTACAACCACT
>JANWXU010000127.1 GCA_025057395.1 Bacteroidia bacterium
TACTAGTACATGAAAAGTGGGAAACCTGGTTGTAATTTACCACAAAAGTTCGACAGGGAGCGGTTCCTTGAACTGTATAACGAATTTGCCCCCCTGCCGGAGGAATTAAGTCATGATAAACACCATATATGGCATTTAACGGTAAAACATTACTAGGAACAGAAGCCGTAAAAGACCACGGGCAAAAACCATTAGCATACGCTGTGTTAAAAGAAATTAAACCATTGCTACCTATTACAACCTGATTGTAACTATTTCCAAAAAAACAAAAGTTAAATGGAAGATTAATAATATCGCTCCACTGGTCATCTCCCAGAAATATCTGAGTACCTAGGGTAAATGCATATGGCGGATTATAGGGTATAGAAGCTACCGCGTAAGTATTAGTCTGGCCTATATGCAAAGCAGTGGCACTAAGGTTAGCACAGTTTCCGGCGCAAATAGTAGTTTGACTAGGACTTGCAGTGATACTAGGGCATGTTTGTTGCGCAAATGCATGAGGCGCAACTGAAATAATTGATAATAAGAGTGTGATAAGTATAATAACTTTATTCATAGCTCTTTACTATATAGATAAATAAAATTATTCTCGTACTAGCCTAATATAATAACGGAATGCATCACTAGGATAATTTCGAACTAGCTGAAGGAAGCTGTTGAAATCCGCTTGAAAAGTGACGCTATTAGGTATAGCTGCCTGTAATTTTTGCTCTACCTGGCTAATCTTAGAAGCTTCTTTAGAGTGAACCAAATAGACTGCTAATCTTTTCGGAATCAATACTCCTACAAAAGTAACCTCAGTACTATCCCATTGCCTGGCAGCATTCAAATAACTTAAAAAACGATCATTAGTAAGAGTTTGGTCTTGCCATCCATTATCGGCCAAATATACTACCGTAGAATTTTGGTAATTAGGATTTAGGTAAATTAAAGTACGTGAGCTTAGCTTACTCAAGCTCAAGTTATTTGTGATGATTATTAAAAGTATGCTCCAAAGAATAAGTAGATTTTTCATAAGATTCTCATTTAAAAAATAAGAAATTAATTACTAAACGATTTTAATTTTCAATGACAAATATACCTAAAAAAAAAGGCAATTTGCACTTAAAATTTTAGAGCTTATAATTTTTTTCGAGTCATTCAATAAAAATTCAAATAAAGGTAAGCTTGAAATGTATTAATTAAAGTTACAATAAGTATAGCCTGTATGTATACTTTTCAAAGCTAAAAGTAGCCAAACTCGAATTAGCGTCATATTTAATTAAAAAAGGCAGCCAAGAAAGAAATCTTAGCTGCCTTTTTCTTTTTATAAAAGCATAAAGGGAATTGTTCCTATTTTTTTAGAAACTTAGCAGTATATAACTTTTTTACCCCCTGCACTTGTACAAAATACAATCCTGACTTCCAGCTTTCACAACTAATAGTAGCTAAAGCTTGAGGTTCTAAACTATAATCAGCTTGATAAATAACCTGACCACTCAAATTATATACAATAAGAGTTGTAATAAGCTCTTGTTCAATAGAAACACTCAATATATCATTTGGAGGATTAGGATAAAGTATAATTTTACTTGCAAGCAACTCATCCTTCCTTATAGAAACTGTAACATTTTGGGGATCCCAATTTACCCACGGTCTTGTCCAATCTTGAGTACCAAAAGCTCCAACAAACTTTACCCTCTCGAAGTAAGGATGATTAAGGGCAGGAGCATTAAAATTAGCCTCATTCAAATAAGATACATTGGGAGCAGGCATATAAGGATATAAGGGGCCTTGGAGCTGCAGAGCTTGCCAATTTGCTTCGTAACGGTTATTATTATTTTTTAACCAGTCTTCTAAATTAAGCTTAGGATTCGGAATATTGACCCTACGAAAATAATTATCACAGCTGGTGAAAATATTATTTTGTATCAAAGCTTCTCCCAATTGAGCATTCTGCTCCGTAGATTCTCCATCAAGCAAAAAACAGGTAGGAAACCCAGCAATAATGCTGTTAAAGCAATTCATTTTAGAATTTCTTCTTAAATGAATACCTGCTTGATAATTAGGATTTAAAGTATTGCTAAAGACCTTAGGACCTAAAATGGTAACATTAGTAAAAATGGGTCGAGTAAAAGGTGTAAAGGCAGCCCCCCCTTTGGTATTGTCGGTTTCGAAGCCATTAGACAAAGAAATATCAGCAATGCGCGGATTACGTATTGCAAGAGCATACTGCACCCTTCCTGTATAACCAAAATCAGTATCAAAATCATCATCCCAGGTATTAAGAGCAACTAAATACCTGCAATTGACAGTACCACCAAACCATTCAAAAGCATCATCACCACAATAGCTTACCTGCACATACTCAATCACAGTTTTACTGCCTACCCCTCCTAAGGTTAGTCCATTAATTTCATTATCAGGCTGAAAAGCAATACCTGCAAAATCAATATGTACATATCGAAAAACACCGCTAGAATCTTCAGGATTATTTCCGCCATATAGACCATCCCCTTCTGCATTATCTACTCCTCCCTCAACAGTACATACATTACCTGGGCAGTTCACAGGAGCATTGCCCAAGATAATTACGCCCCCCCAGTCTCCATAATCCCTTTCACCTGGGGGCATAGCACTTGTGAAAACAATAGGCCTTTCGGGTGTGCCCTGAGCATTAATTTTACCTGTACGAGTGATAATTAAGCTTCCCTTAGTTGCTTTTTCACCCTTAATTAGAGTTCCCGGCGGAATGGTTAGCGTGGCACCATTTTTGACGTACACAAAGCCTCTTAATAAATAAACGGTATCAGCAGAAAGAGTTCTGTTACTTCGAATCACGCCTTGCAAGATAGCCTGCGGACGTTGTTGGGACCAAAGGCCCCCTCCTAGAGTAGATATTACAAGAAAAAAAGTTAAAATAAGTCTCATATACAGTTTATCTATGTAAAACGTTTATACTTCCTGTTTTCAAAAGATTTTTTCGGGAATCAAAAATTGTATATAAGTAGTAACCACCAGCAATATCGATTACAGAAACTTCAGCACTTTGATTGAACTCGACTACTTTTACCACTTGCCCTAGGGGAGAAACTAAAGAAAAAGTACACTGGTGGGGATAATTTTGCTCAAAGGCTACTTTTAACACTTGTGCTACCGGGTTGGGATATACCTGAATGGTAGGCAACTGCAGCAAATAACTAGAAGATACACCAGTGCCTGGTTTTATAACAACAGTTGCAAGTGCTTCTTGGCAATTATAGCATTCAGGATTTGAAGTATCGCAAGCTTTGTATCGAAAAGCGTCGTTACCGGTGTAATTAGGAGCAGGGGTATAGCGCACCTTATTATTTTCTACCTGTACCGTACCAAAAGCAGGGGGCTCTTTTATGAATACCAATAGTGCATCACCCTCAGGATCCGTATCGTTTTTGAGTACATCTAATAATGTAGTTTGGTTCGCATCCACTGTGAAGCTATCATCATTAGGGGTGGGTAATCGGTTAGGTTTTATATTTGGATTGTAGCGGTAGGGAGCATTAAATGGAAAAGTAGCAGAAGCAATAACAAAACCAAAAGGATCAATCAAAGACAACTTGACCGAATCGCGGTGAAAAACTTCCACTTTACCATAATGAGTACTAAAATTATCATTTACACATAGGCCCGATCCGCCGCGGTTCCACGCATTAAAACGCATAAAATTTTGATATTCCCACACTTCCTGCCGATTAGCTACTTTAATACCTGCGGCCATTAGCTCAGGTAAACCAGCAAAAGTACCATCATCAATAGCTCCTGTATGAGTATCTCCACTAATGATAAAGCAATTGCGAATATTATTTTGTAGGATAAAATTTAAAATTTCTTCTTGCTCACTTCGAAAACCCACCCATTTATCCAAGTAACGTGAAGAGGCAATATACCCTGTAGCAGAAATATTTCCTGGCAACCACGTTAATTGTTGCTTAAGCAAGGGAACAGGACGAGAACCTGCCTTTAAGCAAGAATCTAGTACCCATTGGTTTGCTTTGCTAAAGGTAACACTAGAGATAATAAACTTCCAATCAGCAGTAGAACTACGAAGAGCATTTTTGAGCCATTCTTTTTGCCTTTGACCTAGTAGAGTATGGCCTACTGGCTCCTCATAATACCAACGGTCTCCTGGTGCATTTTTAAGCGCATCATGGTTAGGGGTACGATTAGCACGAAGATCCAAAACAAAAAATTCAGCATTCCCTATTTTAAAACTATGATAAATACCATCATCAGCTGCTGCTAATTGATAGTGAGGAAAATATTGTTTATATCCCCTAATTACATTCTGTTTAGCAACCAAGGGTTGCCTTTGTGTAATAGGGCGTCCAATAAGACCCGCCAAAGGATTAATATTATAAAAAGCAGCCCACGTATTGCCGCTATTATCATTTAGATAGTCGTGATCATCATACACGTAATTAAGGGGAGCAGCTCGAAGCATAGCTTCAGAACTACTACTAGCGTAACGGTCGTAGTAAGCCTTAGCAACCCGAGTATAGTCAGCCGCATAGGAAGTACCCTGTAACACATCCTGTATTCCTGTTTCACTATCAGGATAGCCCCAATCTCCATATATTTGAATAAGGTGGGGCTTCTCTCGAGCCATGCTTTTGAAGATAGTAGTATCGGTATCAAAAAGATCTCGCATACAGCTTCCACTAAGAAATTTTATGTAAGAAGGCTTACCTTCGAGAGGGAAAGTAGTAAAACGATTAATTGCCTTTTGCACTTTCCCTTGAATAAGAACACGAAGTTTATATTCCGTTTCTGGCTGGAGTCCTCTTAGGCTTACAATAGCCACATTATCCTGAGCTGCAAGCGTATTACCAGTAAAAGACCTAGCAATTGTAATAAAGTCATTAGTCGATAACTGAATTTCAAAAGTAGTAGGAGAATCTGTACGAATAAATACTCGAGCACTATCGCTAGCTACTGCTCCAATAATGGGTCCATGAGTTAAGACTTGTGCTTTCCCTAGATGAAAAAAAGTTAAGAGAAAAAAGCAAGTAATAAAAAAAGTATAACTCAAAACTTTCATAGCCACTAGTATTTTTGCTAGTATTTGTATTAGATAAAAATAACAGTGCTTAAGAATAAGAAACTACCACTTGGCATGAATGGAAAAGCTTAGAACTTGACCAAATCGAAGGCGTTGAATTACATTATCTTTTTCCTCATTAAATCTACCATTTCCATGACGATTATGATAAGGCTCTCGAATTGATTGAAAATTATCCATATCTTGGTAAAATAGGAGATCCTGGGCAAGCAAATCACTACAAGTTAATTTAACTTCCCAGTGTTTATGAATTTTTTTGCCAATTTGAAAATCCCATAAAAGGCGTGGATTTTCCCAGACGTGAGGATATTCCTGAGTTCCTACTTGAGCAATTCTTCTACCCACCTGATTTAAAAAAGTAGCTAAGCTAAGACCAACATTTGGGAAAGTATATTGCAAACTTGCATTAAATATGTAAGCAGATTGTCCCTGCAAAGGTCGAACTCCAGGAATTGTACCCGGTACTTCCGCCACATCAATAGTGGAGTAAATAAGTGCACAGTTAAAAGAAGTCACTAAATATTCTGCTTTTTTCCAACCCAACCACGATGCTAAAAAGCCAAAATTTTTCCTTGCTTCAACTTCAATACCCCTATTATCGGCACCTGCTTTAATATTAGAAAAAGTAATATTCGTACTTCCAGCACCTGTACCAAACTGTATTACCTGCTCTATTGGATTTTCGAAACGCTTATAAAAAAGCGAGAAACTAAATATTTCAGAAACCGTAGGATAGTATTCGAAACGAACATCAAAATTCCAAATTCGTGTACGATACAAAGCTGGATTTCCTAAAACTACAAAATTGGTAGTAAAATCATAAAAAGCAAAAGGCGCAAGCTCCCGAAATTCAGGACGACTTACCGTTTGAGATACACCTAAACGAAAATTTGCTTTAGACGACGCGCTATAGATAAAACTAAGAGAAGGAAGATAGTCGTAATAAGTAGTATCAATAATTACTGGAGCATCTGTTTTATCGAAAGAATTAAGTTTTTGCCGAAAAATTTCTAGGCGTAAGCCCCATATAGCTTTAAGCTTAGAAGTAATAGCATTTGTATTCATAAAATAGTAGCTTTGCAATTTTCCGGAGGCATCATACTTATCTTGTAAATTTGTATTCTCACGTAAAGCAAAACCTTTATCACTAAAATTTTCGGTAGCAAAAATAGAAGAGGGAGGCAAAAAAAGTAGATTGTAATCAAAAGTAGAAGTCCTTGCAATTACAAAACCCAAGATGCGAGCACTAAAACTACGCTGTTTATTTTGGTAGCCTATTCCTAACTGAATATTTTGGGGTAAGTTAGCCATAATAAAAGGGTAATGTAGTGCACAAGAAACACTATACTGAACTTCCTGGGCATGGCTATAAAACATTCCTCCTTGATCGAGGTCTACGTTAGTAGAAACTTCGGCTCTATAGGGTATTGTATCAGGAGCATCTGGAGCTTTTACATACAATAAGTTGCGATAGTTAGGAATGTTTACAGCAATATGAGTTATGCCAGCCTCCCAATGAAACTTAAAAGGAATTAACTTAGGAGCATGTTCGCTACTTAACTGCATGCTATACATAGGGGTAGATTGAAAAATAAAAGCATTACTTTTTCGCAACGAACCTGTTCCTTTCACAACAGCGCCGCTTCGTGCAATCGTTTGGTCTTGACCTCGAATTGTGAATAAATTTTGCCAGGTAATTCTGTGTTGGGCTGTTAGGTCCAAGGTGAGATTAAGAAGTCCTCCTGTAAGAGTATTTTGAAAAAATTGAACATCGTTATAGTTATTTATTTTGCCATCTGTATCAAAATCAGCCCTTTGGGTAGGGCGTAGGTTATACTGTAAAGAGTAAGTAAAAGCGCCTAGTAACCCTAGAGAATACTTGCGGCCTCTATCCAAAGCATATCTTTTACCAGCAGTGAGCTGAAAAGAAAGCCCTGGGTAAGTAAAATTACCTTCTATCATTTTCCAGTGATTAGGTATTTGCTTAGCCCATTCTATTCTTTGACTTCTCTCTGCTTTAATAAGCTCCGCTGTTGTAGGAATGGAGGGCGGCAAAGCTCGAATACCATCATCTAGTCCTATAAAATCCCACTTACCCCCAATATATGAGTTATGTTTTTGAAAAGTAGTAATAGTATTAAAGCTTGTACCTAAACTAAACTCAAGGAAAGGTGTATCGGGTACAGATCGGGTTTGAATCTGAATTATACCTCCTGCAAATTCGCCTGGTAAGTTAGGGGTTGCAGTTTTTAAAACAACCAGGTTATCTAAAAGAGCAGTAGGAAAGATATCAAAAGCAAAAACTTTGCGGTCAGCCTCACTGGAAGGTAATAGAAGGTTATTTAGTAAAGCATTATTATAACGATCTGCTAGGCCGCGAATGATGGCAAAACGCCCTTCCTGAATACTTACGCCACTTACCCTTTTAATAGCTTGAGACACATTGCGGTCGGGAGTTTTACTGATTGTCTCTAGAGATATACCGTCTTCAATATTAGGACTATTTTTTTGCATAGTGAGCAGGGCACTGACAGTAAATTTTTCTATGTTGGCAATCACCACTACTTCCTCTAAGCCTATAGACTGCGGCCGCATCAAAATGGAAAGTTGCTGTGTTTTTCCTGACTCTAGAAAAATATTTTGCAGCAACAGGGTTTGGTAGCCAATATATCTTACTTCTATGGTATAATTACCTGGGAGAAGAGAAAATTGAAACTTACCTTCGATGTCTGTAACTTTACCTTCCTTCCCTTCTATTTGAACAGTAGCGCCTATAAGGGGCTCCTGTGAGAGACTATCTAAAACAACTCCATAGAGAATTGCATTCTGGGCAATAAGCTTTTGGCTCCAACAGAAAATAGAGAAAAATATAAGAAGTAGAAAATAACATCTAAAAATTTTCATTCCTTTTTTGGGAATATTCCTTAGCAAAGGAGTTTTCCCAAAATATATGGAGGCTATTAATTTTATATTAAGCTAGGGTAAAATAATAAACTCTAGTCTTGAATAGCCCAAAAAAGTAATACCAAAAAGGCAAGAAAAATAGAAAAGACAAGAATTTTGAAAAAAATAGCATCCCAAAAAGCCGTTTTTTGCTTAGGAGTTTCGGGAGCTCGCTCTTCTAGAGCTTCAAAATCAAAATCAAGAAGTTCACTAAAGGTAGGGTGCTCCTTTTGCAATTCTGTAAGCTTGGAGCCTGGGGAGTGAGACGCCTCCGTAGTAGGAAAAGAAAAAGCCTTTTCCTTAATGCCTAAAGTAGCGTTATATGCTTTTCTTTTTTCAGGATTTTTAAGAGTGGAATAGGCGTCCATCAACTGATTGAGGATAAATTCCTTTTGGTCTGTGTGCATAGATAAAACTTCTTTAGCCTTTTGATGATAAGCTGTTTCTATTTCTTTTTCACTGGCATAAGGCGAAACACCCAATATTTTATAATAATTATTTTTCTTAGTCTTTGCCATATTACTTATTTAGAAAAAGTTGGTTCAGAAATAGTAGGTTCTGTTACCCAGTTTTTACTAATTACTTCTACAAAGTCTTTTATAATTGCGCTACAGCTGTAATCCAAAGTATTATTGTGCAAAATTATTACTGTATAGTATTTATCAATATAACGAATAAGAGCAGGATTATAACTATTCCAAAACCCGCGGTGATATACCACATTTCCCAGCTGCTTGTGATAATCTAGACGCCATCCGAGGCCATACCTAACAGTATTTCCATTTTTTAATCGTGTAGGTGTAAAAGCTCTTTGAAGAGTAGTATCGTTTAGCAACTTTCCTTGATAAAGAGCTTGGTCAAACTTCAAAACATCAAATACAGTAGAGTAAATGCCCTTATCCCCTACAACCCCGTCTAAAAAATCATAGTGTTCCTTAGGGTTACAAACATAAGATTTATAAGGACGCACAATTCCTTGAGGATTACACTGATAAATATTACGAGTAACAAAAGATTGGGTCATTTGGCAGGGCTCAAAAATATATCTACGCATATATTCTTCATAAGATAGCTTTGAAACTTTTTCAATAATTAATGCCAATAAAGCATACCCTGTATTACTATAACGATGGATTAGCCCTGGCGCATGGAGGGGCTTAAAAATATGCTTGTAGCGAATAAGTAACTCTAATAGGTCTTGATTATCAAATATCTCTTTTTTAGGAAAATAGCGGCGAAAAAGGTAATAATCATTCAAATAATCAAGTAAACCTGCAGTGTGATTCAAAAGATTTTCTATTGTAATATACGGAAAGGGAAATTCAGGAAGATAATCAATAACTCTATCCTGAAGCCGAAGTTTGCCCTGTTCGTAAAGTTGTAAAATGGCTACTGCAGTAAAGGGCTTCGTTACGGAAGCCAATTGAAAAATCGAATGCGGATGTAGCGGAATACTATCCATTCGATTCTCATAACCAAAACATTTACAATAAAAAGGCTGGCCATTAGCTGCAATTAAAAAACAGCCATTAATTTTAGCAGTATCGTATTTACTCAGCACACTGTCAATAATGCGCTGCCGCATTGCTTTTTCACGAGCGTCTAGGGAAATAAAAATATTAATACGCTTTTGAGCAGTATCGTTGCACCTGCCACAAGCAGTAATCAATAAAAAATTTATTCCCCATAAAATTACTAGTAAAAAATTTTCTACCCCAAAACTTTGTTATTATAAAAGACTTCCTACTTTCTATTACTATAACCTAGCTGAAAGATATAAAAATTTTATACTCAAAATACTTAAAATTAAGTTATATTCTAAAGATAATACTTTGGTAGGAATAAAAAATAATCATTTATTATTTTCTTAATTAAAATTACAATTTTAAGAATTTTAATTTTTCTGAAAGAAAAACCTAAAGCTAAGAACCATTTAATTCTTTTCACTTTAACAACTGCAATACAAACTCTCAGAATTTTCTGTTCTTACTAACAATTCTCCACTTCGAAATAAAATTTTTGTAAAACAGAAGATACGTTTGCGTAATTTTCTTGCCGCCTTCAAAAAATAAAAGAAGTTTCTATATTAAATACTACCCTACCCTATCTTTAACTGCCCAGCTAGTAAATTGCATAGCAAGCAAATTTATTATATATTAGTACTTTAGTTGATTTTCGATAAAAGGATTTAGAACTCGAATGCAAGAAAAACAGACTGCGAGTTTAGAAACTAAAGAAGTACAATCTTACAACGCAAGTAGTATTCAAATACTAGAAGGGTTAGAAGCTGTACGCAAACGCCCTGCCATGTAC
>JANWXU010000128.1 GCA_025057395.1 Bacteroidia bacterium
ACCCTTCCTACTTTTCTTCCTATCTCTTACCTCTCTACCCCTATCTATCACCCCCACACCCCTCTCTCAAAGAACTATTTATAATATTTATTCAATCAATTCTTTTATCCTTTCCCTTCCTTAATTACCGCCGCTCAAAAAGCAGTACAAAATTAGTACTCTTACCCTTATCACGCAAGAGTCAACAAAAATTTTTTACCTATACTACCAGACTTGTACTATGGGATATTATACGCCTAATAATTCTTTGAGATATGAATTTAGAAATATTTGTTCGGGGTCTAAGGATTGACGCCAGCTTAGGAATTCTTTTAATTTAGGGTATACTTGAGATAGGTATTCTGCTTTTTGAGTGTGTAATTTACCCCAATGAGGTCTACCTTGGTAAGATAGTAGAATTTCTTCTACTCCTTCAAAATATTTCTGGTAGGGCATTCCCTTGTACATATGTACAGCAATGAAACAACTATCTCTTTCGTAAGCAGGGCTGAGCCATATATCGTCACCTTTGGTATATCGGTATTCTACGGGAAAATGTACTTGTATTTGGTTTTTCTCTATCCAAGCTTTCAGTTCTCGCATGGCCTGAGGACCCTTTTCTGCCGGAAGAGCATATTCCATTTCATTAAAACGAACTAAACGGCTACTAGCGTATATTTTATGGCTGTAGTGCACTTCTTTTTGTACAGAGATTCCCTTCGCTCCTAGCTGGCTTATAGAAGGCGAAAAATTGGGGAAAATTCGGGCTACTTCACTCGCTAATTTAAAGACGCCATTTTCGTATACTACATCAACTAAGAACTTTTTGATAGGTTTATTTTCAGGTTGTTTATCTGTTAGATTTAGAAATTTATTACATACTATATCAGAATAAGGGAACCAAAAAAATTCATAATTTCGATGTTGATTACGGTACTGATCTACTTTGCTTAAGCAGGTTTCGAAATTTTCTTTACTTTTAATGCACTCTAAATTATAAGCCGGTACTAATTGCAATTTTACTAGGGCAATGATGCCTAGAGTACCTAGGGAAACTTGAGCAGCTTTGAATAAATTGGGTTCTTTTTCATTAGAGCAAGTTACTATTTCTCCCTTTGCTGTAATTAAAGTAATTTCAATAACTTGGGTGGCAATAATTCCAAAGCTTTGACCCGTACCATGGGTACCAGTGCTTATGGCTCCTGCAATAGATTGTTCGTCGATGTCTCCTAAATTTTCCATGGCTAAGCCATGGGTATATAAGAGATGCCCTAGATAGCGTAATTGTGTACCTGCTCTAACAGTGGCTTGTCTTTTTTCTTTATCTAAATGTTCTATACCTTGAAAATTCTTAAGGGAAATGACAATTTCTTCCGTTTCAATTAAAGGAGGCCAGGAATGACAAGAGCCAATAACTCGAATTTTTTTTCCTTTTGCACTTTTAACAATAGAAATAATCTCCTCTAAAGAAGAAGGAAAGAATAAATTTTGGGGGCGAAATTGCAAAATACCACTCCAATTTTGAATTAATGGTCGCAATTGTTGCTTATACATGTTGTTTATTGTTTTGAGTTTGAAGTATTTTCAAAAGAATTGAGTTTATCCATGAAGTTTAATACCAGTTCGTGTAAATCTCCTCGGTTAGGGAGTTCCCCCATCATACCATACATAGCGGCTGACCGCTTCTTACTTGGCTGAGCTTTAATTAAAGAGGAGGAAAGAACTGTGAGTTTAGAGACCCAGTGGGGTGGCAAAAATTTTACTGTAGTTTTAACAAGTCCTTTTATCATTTTATTGGTTATGTTTCTTACAGTAGATTTTTTAGCTCGCTTGGTAGCTTCCTTAAGGTCAGCTAGAAATTGGTCTACAATGGAGGTATGAATATAATTCACTGTTAGATGCAAACAAGGTGGAAATTGTTGTCTATCTATATGCCATCCCTTTTGGGTCATTTCGTCAGCAATAGCATATATATCTACAGTTGAAGAGCCAAAGGCTAGTAAAGTAGCACAGGGATTCCCGATAATATATAAATCTTCAATTTGCTGTATGCCTTCTTTAATTTTTTGTGCTGCTTGCATGGTAGCTTGGGCTAAGCGCAGGTAGCCTTCTTCTCCTAGATGGTTCATTACTGCCCAAGCAGCAGCAATAGCCCCGCCTGGACGCGTCCCTGCAACTGAAGGCGAGCCATATATTCCGCCTGGCCATTCTGTATACACGAAAAATTGGTGTTTACGAATTTCTCTATTTTTGTAAAGAATAACTGAAGCTCCCTTAGCTGCATATCCATACTTATGGATATCCGTAGAAATGGAGGTTACTCCCGGTACTTCGAATCCAAAGGGGGGAATAGGGTAGCCTAATTTTTGAAGAAAGGGTAAAATAAAGCCACCAATACAGGCATCTACATGAAATAGAATATTATTTTCTTGAGCAAGTTTCCCTATTTCAGCAATAGGATCTAGAATTCCATGAGGGTAGGAGGGAGCAGAGGCTACTAATAATATGGTTTGAGAACAAATTTTTTGCTCAATCGCTTTTACATCCGCCTGGTATTCGGAGGTAACAGGAACCACGATAGGTACTATATCAAAGTAATGAGCAGCTTTTTGGAAGGCGGGATGAGCACTAGAAGGGAGTATCATTTCGGGTTTTTTTATTTGAGGTTGATGAGCGCGAGCATATTCGCGTGCTGTCTTTACAGCCATTAGTATACTTTCAGTACCACCAGATGTCATAGTACCTGCAGTTTCCTCGTTGCCTCCCAGCAAGAAAGCTGTCATTCTTATTACTTCGGTCTCAAATTTTCTAAGGCTTGGAAATACGGTAGGGTTGAGTCCGTTTTCTGAAAAGTATAGGTTAAAAGCTTCTTTTACTAATTGATATACCTCTTCTCCTGCGTAATAAACTAAACTCCAGACTTTACCATCTTGCCAACGATAGTCTTGGGAGCGCAGTTGTTGCATTTTTTCTAAGACTATTTGGGGTGGTGTTGTTTTAGAAGGAAGTTGCATTACCTTACAGCTGTTGTGATAAAAGTATTAAATTAATATTATTGTAATAATAAATTATTGCAATAATAATGGTTAAGGCTATAAAAGTATAACAGGAGTTGCAAATTATGTAGCCTTTTGAAGTTAAGGCAAACAAATTAATGTGCTTTATTAGTTGCTAGCTTTTCTTTAAACGTCCCCCACAAAAGAAGAATCTTTTATAGTAAGGCTCATTAAGATCACTAATAATTACTCCTAGCCCTGAACTTGCATGAACAAATTTGTTATTTTTAAGATACATCCCCACATGAAAAATATAGCTTCCTTGAATGAAAAATACTAGGTCGCCCTCTTGGAGACTATCTTTAGGAAGGGGGGTACATACTTTAAATATATTTCCAGCGTCTCTAGGAATTTTAATTTGAAATAAAGAATCGGCAATTACACCTACCAGTCCAGAGCAGTCGATTCCCTTCATAGAATTTCCACCCCAGCGGTAAGGAACTCGATGCCAGCGTGAGATAAAAGCATATAGCTCCGCGTTATCTGTTGCTTCGAGCTCCATATGATAGTTTTTTTTGAAAAAATTTGAGATAAAAAAGCTATGATTATTTTCAACTCCGCTGAGGGTGGAGCTCAAATGGTTGGAATGAATATTTTCTAGGATACGAAAGCCCGGGAATAATTTGTCTTCACTACTTGTAGCTGGTTGGATAATTTGACCTTCTATGGGTAGATTTTCTAATATTTTTAGGGTTGTAGTTTGTACCAACGCAAAGGAGGGAACCTCGTCCAAATTTTCTATTATCTTAAAAGTAGTAGTATTTGAAGATTCCCAACTATTATTTACTATGTAAGATTGATTTTGAATTTGCTGCTCCCAATAGTTGAAAGGCTCTTTTTGAAAAAGAGGAATAGTGTAAGTAGAAAAGTAATTTTGCTCTGAACTAACTAACTCAGTTCTAAGTTCTTGTCTATGTTTTAACGATTTATGCAAGTTTGTTCGGTCTTTTAAAAAAGAATTACTTTTTCTATATTTTTTTGTGAAAACAGTTTTTATATATGCTGCTTGAAAAATAGAAGCTTTTATATAGTTTTTGGCATAAGTAGATTGCAAAAGTATAGTTATTAATAAAAATGTAACCGAACAAAACCGCAATTTTTGCATAAAACCTTAAAATTCAATATTATCCATAACAACAAGTGCAATTTATGAACATTATTCTAAAGTTAAAAATGAAATTAACAAAAAATAAAATTTATATTTTTGGAAGTTCTGATAAGGTGAAAAAAAAGAGCCCTTCTGCTAAAAAGGGCTCTACATGTAATAAAACAATAAATAAATTGAGGCACTTATTCTCCCTGCCCTAGAGTAAAGCCGGGTTCATTTCCGAAATAATAAAGATTTTCAGTTTTTATAAATTCTAAATTAGCAGCTGTTACCTTATTTAGTATTTCCAAGACTTTGGCATGAGTAATAGGGGCAATTCCATTGGAGCTGCTAACACTTTTTACCCTTACGCGCCAATGGTCAGTACAATAAGTTTCAGGATTACCATGAGGCCAGACTTTTGTTCCACGATTAGAAATCATGGTAACTTCCACTGCTTCATCGTTTATAATTTGGGTTAGTTGGTTGGCAAGCTCATTAGGGTCAGTACCCGGCCAATGAAAAAAAACGTCTACACCTACTAAAGTTTTGGGCTCCGATGGACGCCGTGGCATTTTATAAATAGACATATCCATTGGCTTGGCGTTTTTATTGTAGCTAACAGGCTTCATTTTTTCAGGTTTTTTCCCTAAGCGAGCTACCACTGCTTGTGCAAATTCTTTGGTACCTACCATTTCTTTGCTTGTTCCTTCTTTGTAGATATCATTAGTATGTATTCCATCCTCTATAGTGCGCAACCATGCATTATGGATATTTTCAGCTACTTCAATTTGACCGATGTGAATGAGCATTAAGATGGCTCCATGTAGGAGTCCTGAGGGGTTAGCTGAATTTTGTCCTGCTCGTTTAGGGGCTGAGCCATGGATAGCCTCAAACATAGCACAGTTTAGACCAATATTCGCAGAGCCTGCCAGCCCTACAGAGCCTGCAATTTGAGCAGCAATATCTGAAATAATATCGCCATACAAGTTTTCGGTTACAATAACGTCAAATTCTTCGGGGGTAGCAGCAAGTTTGGCTGCACCAATATCGATAATCCAGTGCTCTTTTTCTATTTGCGGATATTCTTCTCCAATTTTATCAAAGATTTTATGAAAGAGGCCATCTGTATATTTCATAATGTTATCCTTCGAAAAACAGGTGACCTTTTTTCTTCCGTTAGCTACAGCATATTCAAAAGCGTAGCGAATAATTCTTTCTGTTCCAGGACGGGTAATTAATTTGAGACATTGGTATACTTCATCTGTTTGCCTGTGTTCTATACCTGCGTATAGATCCTCTTCATTTTCGCGGATAATAACTAAATCCATTCCCGAGTGTTTAGAGTCTACATAAGGAGTGTAAGTGCGGCAAGGGCGGACGTTCGCAAATAGGCCTAAGGTCTTACGAGTAGTTACGTTCAAGCTTTTGTACCCTCCGCCTTGGGGAGTAGTAATGGGTGCCTTCAGGAATACCTTAGTGCGTAGCAAAGACTCCCAAGAGCTATCATCAATCCCTGAGGTTATTCCTCTTAAGTATAATTTTTCTCCAATTTCAATTTCTTCTATTTCTAATTGGGCACCGGCTTCTTGTAAAATAAATAAAGTGGCATCCATAATTTCAGGGCCAATGCCATCACCTTTGGCCACTGTGATTGGAACTTTAGTAGACATTTTCTTTTGTGTTATTTGTTGATTTGAGCAAAATTAATTGGTTTTTGTAAAAAAGAGGTGCTTAAAAGTTAGAATTATATTTGTGGTTTTCTGTGTTAAAGGAATTATAATGGAATATTTCCATGCTTTTTTCGAGGGCGCGTTACTGCTTTATGTTGCAGAGCCTCGAATGCACGAATAAGCTTGCGCCTTGTATCCCTAGGTAAAATCACTTCATCAATAAAACCTCGATTGGCTGCACGGTAAGGATTAGCAAATTTACGAGTATACTCCGCTACTTTTTCATTTAGTTTTTGTACAGGGTCTTCTGCCGCTGCAATTTCCTTGCGGAAGATAATTTCGGCGGCCCCTTGTGCTCCCATTACTGCAATTTCTGCCGTGGGCCAGGCGAAATTAAAATCTGCTCCTATATGCTTGGAGTTCATCACGTCGTAGGCTCCTCCATAAGCTTTACGTGTAATAACTGTAACTCTTGGTACTGTGGCTTCACAGAATGCGTATAATAGTTTAGCCCCGTTAGTAATAATTCCGTTCCATTCTTGGTCCGTACCAGGTAAAAAACCTGGTACATCTACAAAAACTAATAGTGGAATATTAAAGCAGTCGCAAAATCGAACAAAACGAGCCGCCTTCAAGGAAGATTTAATATCTAAGACTCCGGCTAAAACAGCTGGTTGATTTCCTACTACCCCGATACAACGTCCCCCTAACCTTGCAAAGCCTACTACTATGTTTTCAGCAAAGTCCCTATGCACTTCTAAAAAAGAATCTCTATCGCAAACTTTTTCTATTACTTCTTTTATATCGTAGGGCTGGTGCGGATTATCGGGTACGATATTATCTAGTTCAGGAACGGGGTCATATAAGGGCTCGTCGCACTGATAAGTAAAGGGCAGGCATTCACAATTTTGAGGAATATAAGAAAGTAATTTTTTAATGTGCTCTATACACGCCACATCATTAGGTACTGTGAAATGGGTTACTCCACTTTTGACAGCATGTGTTTGGGCACCCCCTAGCTCCTCTGAGGTTACATCTTCATGTGTAACTGTTTTTACTACATTAGGACCAGTTACAAACATATAGGAGGTTCCCTCTACCATGATAATAAAGTCGGTAATGGCTGGACTGTAGACCGCTCCCCCTGCACAAGGACCCATAATAGCAGAAATTTGAGGAATGATTCCTGATGCTAACGTATTTCGATAAAAAATATCTGCATAGCCTCCTAAAGAAACTACACCCTCTTGAATTCTTGCTCCACCCGAATCATTTAACCCTACTATTGGAGCGCCATTGCGCAGAGCGTGGTCCATAATTTTACATATTTTCTCTGCATGTGCTTCGGAAAGCGAACCACCAAAGACGGTGAAGTCTTGGCTAAAGACGTAGGTTAAACGCCCATTGATTTTTCCATAACCCGTTACCACGCCGTCTCCTAGGTACTTTTCCTTATCTAGTCCAAATTCATTAGAGCGGTGCGTAACGAAACGGCCTATTTCCTCAAAAGTACCTTCATCTAGCAATAACTCAATTCGCTCTCGGGCAGTGAGCTTTCTTTTTTGATGTTGTGCTTCGATGCGCGCAGTACCTCCTCCTAGTAACGCCTCTGCATTTTTTCTGGCCAGTTTCTCAATTCTTGTTTCTTCCATAATAAATGAATAGAAGCGTTACTTTTTTATTAAACTCTAGAGTGCTCATGGGAATACTTGTGTCTTATTTTTTTTATAAAGGTGCAATTTTTATGGGGTGCAAAATTATAAGTGTGCCATAATTTCTTCAGTTAGTTCAAGGTTATGAAAGACTTTTTGGGTATCATCATCGTCTTCGATTGCTTCCACTAAGCGCAATACTTTTTGGGCTGTTTCCCAATCTAAAGTTACTGTTGTTTGAGGAATGTAGCTAATATTTGTTTCTTCAGGCTCAATTTTTAATCTTTCTAAAGCGCTATTGACAGAGCCAAAGTTTTCAAAAGGAGCTGTTACAGTGACGTAATTTTCTTCGTCTGTTTCTATGTCTTCTGCGCCTGCATCAATCAGCTCTAGCGCTAATTCATCTTCGTCCATGGCGGGTTTGGGAAAACCAAAAATTGCCTTACGGCTAAACATATAAGAAACGCTTCCATTAGAACCTAAGCTTCCACCATGCTTATTAAAGTAATTACGCATATTGGCTACTGTACGGTTGGTATTATCAGTTGTGCACTCTACCATAATGGCTACACCCCCCGGTCCATAGCCTTCGTATATCTTTTCTACGAAATTTTCCGCGTCTGTACTACTACTTTTGTGAATTGCTGCTTCAATTCTATCGCGAGGTACACTATGTTTCTTAGCAACATTTACAGCTAGGCGTAAGCGTGGGTTAGCATCGATATTAGGCCCCCCTACCTTAGCTGCCACTTGAATTTCTCTAATTAATTTCGTAAACATTTGGCTACGCTTGCTATCATTGGCAGCTTTTTTCCTTTTTATTGTAGACCACTTACTATGACCTGACATAGCCTTCAGCTATTAATTAAAATTTAGGCACTACCAAGCAAAGTTAATACGATTTGAAAAAAAAATAAATACTTTTGCTTAAAGAGGCTACAACAAATAGCCCTATCTTAATATTATTTTTAATTAATCATTCATAAGTCCAATTATACCAGTAAAGAAATAATTTCTCCTTGTTTGTTCAGGTAGGGCAGGGTGGGGTAAATATCCTTAGCAAAGCATAATTGAATATCATTTTGCTTTTGAAAGTTATGGAGTCTTTTTAAGTGAGATGCTTTGAGTAATAAGTTTTGTTTTTCAGATTCATTGAGGTAAATTTGACGAGCGATATGAGCAGCGTCTTGTTCAAGGGAAAATGCATCTACCAGCGCATGGCACAGGGCGCCGGCAAAGAACATATCTTCTAAAGCTACTTCATTTTGCCAACCAGCACAAAGTAGATAGAGCGGTCTATTTTGGTTGCGCAAATAATTACAGAGCATTGAGAAATTAGAGAAAGCACCTGCTATCACTTGGTGAGCTTTTTGTGCTTTTCGAATGGCTCGCGTACCGTTAGTAGTAGCCATTGCTATTTTTTTCCCTTTTACACGTTCGGGGCTAAATTCGGAGGGGGAATTGCCAAAATCGAACCCTTCTATTTTGTAGCCATTTCGTTCGCCAGCTATTAAGTATTCTTGTCTTTTGAATAAAAGGGCTTCTGCCACCGTTTCTAAAGGAATTATCCCCATCGCCCCATTGTGTAAGCAAGCGCATATACTAGTGGTGGCTCGTAAAATATCAATTACTACGACAATAGCTTCCTTGAGCTTGGAGGGCGATGGCAAAAGCAGTGGACTTGGACATACGAATAATGGTAGCAAGCTTTTAACAGACTTTTGTCAGAAAATACAAATAAAAATTAATTCTTCTTTTTGGCCCACCCCGTTAAGCTTGTTTCTGAAACAAAAGGAGCTTTACGTACTTTTGCAAGTACTGGCTTATCTCGAATTATTATTTCTATGGTTTCTCCTAATTGCCCAAAGGCTGCTTCTACATAGCCCATTCCAATGCCATTTTTTAAGCAAGGGCTAAAAGTTCCTGAAGTTACTTGGCCTATTATTCTTCCCTCCTTGGCTATGAGATAATGTGAGCGTGGAATACCTTTATCTAGCATTTCGAAAGCAATTAATTTTTTTTGTAAGCCCTTGCTTTTTTGCTCTTTTAAAATTTCGCTACCGATAAAGTTTCCCTTATTGAGCTTAGTTATCCAACCTAAACCTGCTTCTAAGGGAGAAGTGGTTTCATTCAAATCGTTGCCATATAGCATATAGCCCATTTCTAAGCGAAGGGTATCGCGAGCACCCAGCCCTGCAGGTATTAAACCTAGTTCTTTTCCTGCCTCTAAGATAGCATTCCATGCTTCCAAAGCTTGCTCATTGCGTAAAAATATTTCGAAAGTTTTTTCTCCTGTATAGCCTGTGGTAGCAATTAATATATTATCGTAGCCGGCAAATGTGCAGCGTGTAAGAGCATAATATTCCATTTGATCTAGGGGGGCAGTAGTTAACTTTTGTAAAATTTCTTCTGCTTTAGGGCCAGAAACGGCTAGAAGAGCTGTTTTTTGAGAAATATCTTCTAATTGCGCTCCAAAACGATTGTGCTGATTAAGCCAATTCCAATCTTTTTCTATATTTGAAGCGTTAACCACCAGTAAATATAATTCTTCTTCCAAACGATACACAATCAAATCATCTACAATGCCGCCTCTATCGTTAGGTAAGCAAGAATATTGTGCTTTACCTATAGGCAAAGTTGATGCGTCGTTAGATGTCACATACTGTATAAGATCAAGGGCATGCGGGCCGCGGACTAAGAATTCACCCATATGGGAAACGTCGAAAATACCTGCCTTTTCCCGTACCGCCATATGTTCAATTGTATCTCCTACATACCGAATTGGCATCAGATAACCTGCAAAAGGGAGAATCTTAGCCCCTG
>JANWXU010000129.1 GCA_025057395.1 Bacteroidia bacterium
CAGCAAGACATTGTGCGAGTAGCAGAATATTATGGCGACATTCTTCTACATCAGGGTGATTTTCTCCTAAGGTAGTAAGGTAGATGTCGAGAGCTTTTTGATAATGTTTCAGGGCTAAGGGATATCGCTCTTGGGAATGATACATAAGTGCTATGTTATTGTGACAATACGCTACAGCAGGGTGATTTTTTCCTAAAGTGGCTATTAGCATATCGAGCGCTTTTTGGTAATATTCCAAAGCCAAAGCATACTGACCCTGAGAAAAATACACATTTGCCATATTATTGTAACTTTGTGCCACGCTAGGGTGTTTTTGCCCTAGGGTAGGTATATAGATATCGAGTGCTTTTTGGAAATATTCCAAAGCCAAGGAATACTGACCCTGGTTTTTATACGTAATAGCTATGTTATTGTAATTACCTGCTACTTCTGGGTGTTTTTGCCCTAGGGTAGGTATTTGGATATCGAGTGCTTTTTGGAAATATTCCAAAGCTAAGGAATACTGACCCTGGTTTTTATACGTAATAGCTATGTTATTGTAACTACCTGCTATTTCTGGGTGTTTTTGTCCTAGGTTAGATATTTGGATATCGAGCGCTTTTTGGTAATATTCCAAAGCCAAAGCATACTGACCCTGGTGGTAATACACATTTGCTATGTTATTGTAACTACCTGCTACTTCTGGGTGTTTTTGCCCTAGGGTGGTTATTCGGATATCCAGGGCTTTTTGGTAGTATTCCAAGGCTAAGGAATACTGACCCTGGGAATCATACACATTTGCTATGTTATGGTAACTTTTTGCCACATTGGGGTGTTTTTGCCCTAGAGTAGCTATTTGAATATCGAGTGCTTTTTGGTGATATTCCAAAGCCAAATTATACTGACCCCGCTTGAAATATACAAGAGCTATGTTATTGTAGCTGTTTGCCACGCTAGGGTGGTTTTGTCCTAGGGTAGGTATTTGGATGTCGAGTGCTTTTTGGTGATATTCCAAAGCTAGAGAATACTGACCTTGCTGGTAATGCACATTTGCCATGCTATTGTAACTAGCTGCTACGTTCAGGTGCATTTGTCCTAGGGTGGCAATGAATATATCGAGTGCCTTTTGGTAGTATTCTAAAGCCAAAGCATACTCACCTTGGTGGTGATACACAAGTGCTATACCGTGGTAAGTTTGTGCCACCTCAGGGTGTTTTTGGCCTAAAGTAGCTAGCTGGGCGTCTAAGGCTTCATAGTAATATTCCAAAGCTAAATCATATTTTCCTTGGTCATAATACTCTTTGGCTCTCTCCAAGATATTCATAAAACTTACAGTTTATATTTTCCTTCGGAAATTTTTGATAAATAAAAATAAGCTATATTAGTTTATTAGCTTTGGCTCTAGAAATTATATCACCTTTCTAGCTATTTTTTCACTTTTCCTTGTAAAGTAGTAATTATCGAAAAAATGGCTTTTTCTTGCATAGTGCTTGAGATATCTACCTTTAGAATTAATTAATAAATTGGATAACTATTACAAAAACAAGTCTACGCATAAAACTGAAATTATTCAATAGCGAGGGTTAAAATTTTTTAGAAAATTTTGGGAAAGAAAAAGAATTGATAATGCATAAAATAAAAGTTTACATTTTTTCAGGGACCTCGATACAAAGCAAATGCATAGCATGGCTAATCACTTTACCTGTAAGAGAGGCAAGGATAATACGAGTTTGGGCAATTTCAGCGGGTTGGGCTCTAAGGATAGGTAATTCTGCCCAGAAATTGCTAAATAGGCGTGCACCTTCATAGATATAATTTGCTAATATGGCAGGAGAATATTGAGCGGCTGCTTGCAATAAAATTTCAGGATAAAAACAAAGCCAAAGCACCAGCTTTTTTTCCAAAGGAGCAGTAAATATAGGCTCAAAGGTAGAAGAAAAAATAAGATTTTCTTCTTTTGCTTTTCTAAGTACACTTGCAATTCGAGCATGGGTATATTGAATAAATGTGCCGGTGTGCCCCTTAAAGTCAATAGATTCTTCAGGGTTAAAGAGCATTCTTTTTTGAGGATCTACTTTAAGTAAAAAATACTTTAAGGCACCTAGTCCTAAGATACGATATAATTTTTCTAGTTCTTGAGGAGTTAATCCTTCTGTTTTTCCTAGTTCTTGAGTCATTTTTTGGGCAGTAAGAATCATTTCTTGCGCGATTTCATCGGCATCTACCACATTTCCTTCTCGAGTTTTCATTCTTCCACTGGGTAAATCTACCATTCCGTAGGAGAGATGATAAATACCTTGGGCATAAGGCTTACCTAACTTTTGCAAAATGAGCTTAAGTACCTTCATGTGATAATCCTGCTCATTACCAATTACATAAATAGAAATATGGGGGGCAAAATCGTAGTACCTTTTTTCTGCAGTACCTAAATCTTGGGTAATATAAACGGAAGTTCCATCGGAACGAAGCAAAATTTTTTCGTCTAATCCTTCAGAAGTAAGGTCGATAGTAACAGAGCCATCAGGTTTTTGGATAAATATGCCTTTTTCTAATCCCTCTTGTACAATAGCTTTACCTAGGGTATAAGTTTGAGATTCGTAGTAATATTTATCGAAGTGAAATCCAAAAGTTTCAAAAGACTGTTCAAAGCCTTCGTATACCCATTGGTTCATTTTTTTCCAGATATCTAGCACTTCAGGCTCTTGTGCTTCCCAGCGTCGGTAAAGTTCTTGCACAGCCTGCATAGCAGGAGCTTGGTGCATAGCCTGCTCTTTGCTTAGTCCTTGATTTTTTTGTAAAGTTTCAATTTGCTCCTGTAAAAGGCGCTCAAATTGTACGTATAAGTCTCCCACAAAGTGGTCACCTTTTATTCCTTTTTCTTGCGGGGTATGGGTGCAACCATTTTGCATATAAGCGTGCATCGATTTACAAATGTGCACCCCCTTATCGTTAAACAAACAAACAGTATTTACCTGATGTCCTACTGCTTTAAGAATTTGTGCTAAACTAGCTCCTAAAAAGCCATTTCGTAAGTGTCCTAGGTGTAAAGGCTTATTAGTATTAGGTGAAAGATATTCAATAAGTATTTTTTGAGGTTTTTCTACGTGGGCACTATTTAGAAATTGTTCCCATTCCTGATTAGTAAATAAGATAAAATTCTGCCATAACTTATCAGATAGGGTGAGGTTTAAAAAGCCCTTTATTACCACATAGTTGCTTACTATATCTTCATACTGCAGATACTTTCCGATTTTTTCGCCTATTTCTTCGGGCTTGCCTATTTTTAATTTAAGGAGTGGAAAAAGCAATACTGTAAAATCTCCTTCAAAATCTGGAGATGTTTTTTCGATGCTAACTTTTTCAGCAGGATAAGGAATGGAATAGTGTTTTTCTAAAACTTGGGCTACTGCTTCTTGAATCTTAGCTTTAATTTGAAGACTATTGAGCACCATAATGCATCAAGATTACACTTGAAGATTAGTATTGGTAGAAGTAATAGCATTTGTATTACTGTTTCGATGTTGTAAGCGTATTTCTCGGCGGATAGCTGCACTTTCATAGAGCTGGATTTCTTCTTCAGTTTCGGGTATTAAAGGATTAATAGGAATGGGACGGCCTGCTTGGTCCACTGCCACAAAAGTATAAAAAGCAGAATTGCTATTACGACTAACTTGATTAAGAGGATTTTCTGCAAACACATCGACTAAAACTTCCATGGAGGTGGTAAAAGCTCTAGTAACACGAGCCTTTAGAATGACAATTTCTCCTAATTTAATGGGGGAGCGAAATTCTACAAAATCTACTGCCGCAGTAACTACTACACGGTTAGAGTGACGGGAAGCGGCAATGGCTGCAACAATATCCATCCAGTGCAAAAGACGCCCCCCCATAAGATTACCTAACACATTAGTATCATTAGGAAGCACAATTTCTGTCATTTGGGTAAAAGATTCCCTAGGTGATTTTGGTTTCATTAATGTTTTAAGGTATTTAAATTCAAAAATAAATATAGAATTGCTTAGTTCAAGAGGCTTAATAAGATTAAATCAAAAATGTGTGTCTTTAAGCTTAAGAGCAACATTAACTAAAAGAATGAGTACAGGCACTTCAATGAGAGGTCCTACTACACAGCTAAAAGCTACCCCTGAATTAATTCCAAATACGGCAATTGCTACTGCAATTCCTAGTTCAAAGTTATTTCCTGCAGCTGTAAATGCCAAAGCAGTGGACTGAGCATAATTAGCGCCTGATTTTTGAGATAGAAAAAAAGCTAAAAAAAACATAATTGCAAAATAAAAAGTTAAAGGAATAGCTATTCGCAAAATATCTAAGGGCAATTCTAAAAATAACTCTCCTTTTAGGCTGAACATAACTACAATAGTGAATAAAAGAGCAATTAAGGCAAGAGGGCTAATAGCAGGTATAAGACGAGTATAATACCATTCTTTTCCCTTGTAGGAAATTCCTAACCAACGGCAGAGAGCACCAGCTAAAAGCGGGACTCCAAGGTAAAGCAATACACTTTGGGCAATCTCGATAAAGCTAACTTGCACTACAAAACTCTGAAAGCCTAATAATGAAGGTAGAAAAGTAATGAATATATAAGCATAGAAACTGTAGAAAAATACCTGAAAAAGGCTATTAAAGGCTACTAGAGCAGCAGCATATTCGTTGTCTCCTTTGGCTAAGTCGTTCCAAATAATTACCATAGCAATACACCTTGCTATGCCAATCAAAATTAAGCCTGTCATATATTCAGGCTTATCTGATAGAAAGAGGATGGCTAGCAAAAACATTACTATTGGACCTACTATCCAATTTTGTAATAGAGAAAGAGCCAAAATTTTGGGGGCTCGAAATATTTTATGTAATTCTTCGTACCTTACTTTAGCAAGAGGAGGGAACATCATAACTATCAATCCTGTAGCAATTAAAATGTTAGTTGTCCCTACTTGAAGTTGAGAAATTATTTTTTCTACAGTAGGAAAGGAATAGCCTATTCCAATGCCACTTAGCATAGCTAAAAAAATCCAAAGTGTAAGGTAGCGGTCTAGAAAAGATAGCTGTTTTAAGCTACCAGCAATATTTGTGTTCTCCATAAGAAGATTAATTATGTAATGATATAGTTTATTGACCTTTTCTGAGCATTTGAGCGTAAACATTAGGAAGGGAGGGCTCCTGTTCGATTGCTTGGGCTATTTTTTCAACGTCATAAGGTGTGCGTACAAACTCAATACTTAAAGCACCATCGAATATTATTTTCTGCCAGTTATCAAGGTTGAGAATCACAAAACAGGCTTGTGGATTTCCATCTTTGGGTTTTCCTACAGAACCCACGTTAATAATATATCGATAACTTTGAGTGGTAGGGTCCCATAGTTTTTTATAGTAAGGTAAATGAGTATGGCCGCAAAGTAAAATATTGCAATCTGCCTGCTGCAATAATCGAAGAAAGCTATTTTCAGGCCTATCTTCATAAAGGTATTCATTGATTTTACGGGGGCTTCCATGTACTAGAAGAATTTTATAAGTATGCTTCTCTTCATGAAAAACCAATTGGATTTGACTAGGTAAGCGTAAGAGGTACTGCCGATTTGGGGCGGTGATAGCTGCATTAGTGTAGGCTATTGAATTTTGTCCCCATGTTTTTTCTTCTTCATTTTTGTAGGCACATCCGCAATCATTAGAATTTCGCCCGATAGCATAGTCATAATTACCTGCAAGAGTAGGAATAGTATGCTTTCTAATAGTTTCAATTACTTCGTTAGGATAGGGTCCATAGCCAACTAGGTCTCCTAGACAATAAATAGCACCAGGCGCATAAGAGTTGATAGCTTCCAGGGTAGCTTGTAAAGCTGGTAAATTAGCATGAATATCACTGATTAGAGCTATATGCATAAGAATTGGGATACCTAAATAAAATAACAGTAGAATAATAAAACTTTATTTTTCTATTTTGAATACCACCAGAATCTGATTATTTTACAACTTTAGTACTTTTAACATTCACGCCCAAATCTACAAACTCTAAAATAAAGTTATTGTTAAATATATGTAAGGCTAGGGCATGTAACAGCTGAGAAATGAAATGAATTTAACTTTGAATATGAAAAGCCTAAACTGGGGTCCTATGTCTTTTAAAAGCTGGGCTTTATAAAAGCGCAAAAGCTGTGCGAAAAAATTAAACAAAAAAACAATGTATGCAGGAAAGTTTAGTAATACTTTTTTTAATACTATTAAATGGCTTATTTTCAATTACGGAAATTTCGATTATATCTTCTAAAAAAATCAAATTAGAGAGTTTAGCGGAAAAGGGAAATTTTAGAGCTAAACTGGTACTAGAATTACTTAATTCTCCTTCTTCTTTTTTATCGGCAGTTCAAATTGGAATAACAGCCATTGGGATATTAACAGGTATTTACAGCGGCTCTACTATTGCTAAAGAACTGGCAGTTACTATAGATAGCATTTATTTTTTTAAGGGCTATGGCGAAGAAATAGGAATTACAATAGTAGTAGTAATAACTACCTATTTATCCTTAGTGCTAGGAGAATTAGTTCCTAAAAGAATTGCAATGGCCTACCCAGAAAGTATTGCCATAGTTTTAGGGCCTGTTTTAAAGACGGTATTAGTAGCGGCCAAGCCCTTGGTGTGGTTTTTGAGTTTTTCTACTGATATTTTGTTAAAAATTGCCCACATACCTAAACAGACCGAAGAAAAAATTACAGAAGAAGAAATTAAAGCGCTAATAGAACAGGGTACAGAAGAGGGTACTTTCACAGAAATTGAACAGCAAATAGTACAGCGGGTGTTTCTTTTAGGAGATAGAAGAGTTTCTTCTCTAATGACGCCTAGGCGAGATATATGCTTTTTAGATACTAACCAGACTCCAGAAGAACATATTCAATATTTAATGAATACAGTACACACCTATCTGCCTGTCTGCGATGGTAGCATAGATCGCATTTTAGGAGTAATACGCACCCAACAGCTACTTATTAGCTACATTCAGGGCAAAAAAAATGCTATCAAAGAATTACTAATACCGCCGTTATATGTTCCTGAAAGTACACGCTCTTATACCCTTCTGAAAATTTTTCAAGAAAAGGGGATAAGAATGGCATTAGTAGTGGATGAATTTGGAAGTATACAAGGTCTAGTGAGCATTGTAGATATTTTTAAGAGCTTAGTAGGGGAATTTGGTGTAATTGAAAATGAAGAAAAAGAAATTGTCAATCGTCCGGATGGTTCTTGGCTGGTAGATGGTTCAATGCCTTTTGAAGACTTTTGCGAAAGAGTAGAATTTGAATATAATTGCGGAGAAGACCCTTTGCCTTTTAATACTACAGCAGGCTTCGTCTTAGACCATCTGCAACGTATTCCTATCACTGGTGAGCACTTTGTTTGTAATGGTTTTTATTTTGAAGTAGTAGACATGGATGGTATACGTGTAGATAAGCTTTTAGTGAAAAAACTAGAGTAATATGTAATAGAATCTAATTTCTAAAGAATTTTAGTCGATAAATTTAACTAAGAACTCATTGGTCTTTCGATTTCTAGTTCTAACTTATTAGTCTAATATCTCAACTATTCAAAAAGCTAAGTAAAGCTATCTAGTAGATTTAAGTTGTTGTTTAAAACATTAATTTTGTTTTAATTTAGGTAATTATGAATATTCAATTTACTGAACATTACCTAGCTAATGGACTTAAAATCATCGTACATGAAGATAATGCGGTTCCTAAAGTAGTAGTGGATGTATTATACAAAGTAGGCGCTAAGGATGAGCTTCCTTATCGTACAGGGCTAGCGCATCTATTTGAACATCTTATGTTTAAAAATACTTTACATATTCAAGAATTTGATAGTCATGTGCAAAGGGCTGGGGGAGAATTTAATGCTTTTACCACTGAAGATATTACCAACTACCATATATCTTTGCCCGCTAACCAAATAGAGACTGCTTTTTGGCTAGAATCTGATAGGATGTTTGCTCTAGATTTATCAGAGGAGACAATCGCTTCTGAAAAAAGTGTAGTATGCGAAGAGTTTAAGCAAAATTATTTAAATCAACCTTATGGAGATGCTGACTTATTATTACGTCCTCTACATTTTAAGGTGCATCCCTATCAGTGGAAAACTATTGGTAAAGAGCTAAGCCATATTGAAGAAGCCACGTTAGAAGAAATTCGTAACTTTTACTATAATTTTTATGTTCCGGAAAATGCTACTCTCATTGTTTGTGGCGATGTAAAGACCGAAGAAGTACTTAAGCTAGCCGAAAAATGGTTTGGTTCTATTCCTGCAAGAAAAGTACAGAGAAATCCTATTCCTTCGGAGCCTAAGCAAACAGAGCCTCGGAGCATGATAGTATACAGAAAAGTACCCTATGCAGCAGTATATAAAGCTTACCATGCGCCCGGCTTCAAAGATCCTGACTTTGTATATGCCGATATGCTAACAGATGTACTTTCTGGAGGTAAAAGTGCAATTTTATACCAAAAAATGGTAAAAGAAACTCAGGTAGCAGCTTCCATTAACGCATACTGTCAATTTTTGCACGATGATGGTCTAATTTATATTAATGGACGTATAGCTGAGGGAAAAACAGTAGAAGAATATGAAAAAGTGCTAAATCAAGTACTAGATGAATTAATGCAAAACCCTAAAAGCTACGATCTACAAAAATATAAAAATCGAAAAGAGTCTGAAGATATTTTTGGTAAAACTTACCTGCTTACTAGGGCTTATACTTTAGCTTTGTACGATGCAATTGGACATCCGGAGCTAATTAATACTTACCTAGAAAATTATAATAGCATTCAACCTAGTGCTTTTCATCAAGCTATGTGTGAATATCTAAGACCTGAAAATTCTTCCACTTTATATTACTTACCAGAATAAAATAGTATGCTAATTGATAGAAAACAAGCTCCCCTTGTAGCACCCTTAAGTGTACCGCCTTTGCCTCAATTTCAAAAGATAGAGCTTAGTAATGGCATACCTTTATATGTTATACCATTTGGCAAACAACCGGTGGCTGAGTTACAAGTAGTTTTTAATATTGGGCACTGTTATGAAAATTTGCACGGCCTAGCCGCATTTACTAGCCAAATGACTAGGGAGGGAGTGGAGGGTATGACCGCTTTTGAAATAGAGGAGCAATTGGATTGGCACGGCTCTTCCTTAGGCATTGATTCTGGGTATGAAATTACAACTTTTACTTTAAGTACTCCCTTGCGGCACCTGAATGCTATGGTGCATTTATTAGGTAAAATTCTTTTTTTGCCTACCTTTCCTGAAAGAGAATTTGAGTTACATAAAAAACGTACTCTTCAAGCTTTACAAGTGCAGGAGCAAAAAACTTCGTGGCAAGCTAAGCATCTATTTTACCAAAACCTTTTTGGACCTACTCATCCTTATGGAGTCAGAATTACTAAGGAGAATATCGAAAAAATTACATTAGAAACAGTAAAAGAGTACCATGCTCGATATATGCTTGGAGGTATTCGAATGCTTTTTTTAGCAGGTCAATTTGAGGTATCCACAGCCATAAACACATTAGAAGAAGTCTTTGGCAAAGCCAACCTGCACTCTCTTGAACCAGTGACGATGGAAATTAATACTCAGCCTGGAAAATATGTACACTTTATGCCCGAACATTTGCAATCTACTATTTGCGTTGGGCATTTGGCTTTTGAAAGGAATCATCCAGATTACCACAAAATGCGCTTTGTAACTACTATATTAGGGGGGTATTTTGGCTCTCTGCTAATGAAGAGCATTCGTGAAGCTAAGGGTTTCACTTACGGTATTCATGCTTCTTGGGCATGTCGAAAAAGGGGGGGTTACTTTATTATTAAAACCGATGTAGCTAATGTCTACGTAGATCCTACTCTTGAAGAAATTCATCATCAAATCCAACGAATGCAAAATTCTTTTCTTTCAGAAGAAGAAATAACCATTGCTAAAAATTACACATTAGGAAGATACATCGATAGCCAAGAAACCCCTTTTCAAGTAGCCGATCTTATTAAAAATATTGTTCTTAACGAATTACCTATTGAAGATATACAGCAGGGCTTTATGCAAATCCAATCAACGACTGCTCAAGAAATTCAAACTCTTAGCCAAAAATATTTCCATCCCGAAAAATTTATTACAGTAGTTGCAGGTAATTATGCTTCGTAGTTTTAAGTAGTTTCTGGGTAATAGGGGGTTGCCTATTTCTTGCTTTGCGCTAAAT
>JANWXU010000012.1 GCA_025057395.1 Bacteroidia bacterium
TTCTTAATTACTCAGCAAATTTAAAATAATCATAAAAAATTTATTATTAAGAGGAGTAGGTAAATATAAAAATTTCATAAGTACAAAGAAATTATTATCAAATAAAATTCCACTTAACTTCTACTTTTAATCTAGTACTATACAAATACCAGATTGACTTCAAATTGTGCTCATTGTAATATAAGCTAAAAGTTTATCGTAGGCATTTAATTTATTTTTATTTAAATTTCATGTTCCTAGACCTTTATAGAATATTAACTTTTAGCATGCCAGGTACTGGTTTTATCAGATTTATGTGTCCCCCATACACCAAATAGCTAGTAGATATAAAGGCAATAAAACATTTAATTAAAACTCAGTGCTTTCTTAAAAGTTTCCAGCGCCCTTTTTCTTGCGAATGCATGTTCTACTATAGGTAAAGGATATTTCAGGGTACCGTATTCCGGCACCCATTTTTTTATGTACTCGCCATCAGGATCAAACTTTTTGGCTTGCTCCACAGGGTTGAAAATGCGAAAATAAGGAGCTGCATCGCAACCGCAACCTGCCGCCCATTGCCAATTTCCGTTATTAGAAGCTAAATCATAATCCATCAATAGCTGTGCAAAATGAGCCTCGCCCCAACGCCAATCAATAAGTAAGTGCTTAGTAAGAAAACTAGCTGCTACCATACGCACACGGTTATGCATATAACCCGTAGCTGCAAGTTCACGCATACCTGCATCCACTAAGGGATAGCCCGTTCGTCCCTCACACCATCTTTGAAATTCGTTTTCATTATTACGCCAGGATATTTTCTCGTATGCCGGCTTAAATGCCTCAGTAACTACCCTTGGAAATTGACTTAATATCATAGAAAAAAAATCACGCCATATAATTTCATTCAAAAAGGCATGGCTTTCAACCCGCAAGGCTTGCCTTACCACTTCTCGCACGCTAATAGTACCAAATCGTAAATGTACGCTCAAATTGCTAGTGCTATTAAGAGCAGGATAATCTCTACGCTCTGCGTAGTTTAAAAGCAAATCTTTGCTAAGATTAGGGGCTCTAACTTCACAGGATATCTCTTTAAAACCAAGCTCTGATAGAGAAGGATACTTAAAGGCTGTTCCTTCTTGCTTCCAAAATTGAGACCTATACTTTAGCGTAGGGTAAGCCTTATAGTAAAAAGAATTTAAAACTTGTAACCACCGATTCTTATAGGGAGTATATACTGTGTAAGGCTTGCCTTCTACCGTTTCTACCTCAGGATGCTCAAATACGACGTGATCCTTATAGCTAAAGAAACAAATATTATGTTTTTGTAAAACTTCTTTTACTTGTAAATCTCTTTCTATTGCATAGGGTTCGTAATCTTTATTGGTATATACTTGCGCTATTTGAAAGTTTTGTAAAAGCTGTTGATAACACTCTACGGGTTTACCCACTAAAACCAATAGATCACTGCCTAACTGTTGCAGTTGCTTTTTTAAGTTGGCTACCGTTTGATGAATAAAAACGACTCGACGATCTTCCCTAGGTAAGGGGTCCAAAATATTAGTATCGTAAATAAAGATAGGAAGAACAGGATAGCCACTTTTTAGGGCATAATATAGCGATGCATTATCTTCCAAGCGTAAGTCTCTGCGAAACCAATGAATAGCTATAGAGTCTGTCACTATATTTAGTTTAGTATTCTTTAGTATTCTTCATGAACTAATAGGAACTAAATACTTTTGAATTGTGTCTAATAATGTTTTGGCATCCACAGGCTTAGTAAGATATTCATTGGCTCCGGACTGCAAGTACTTATCTTTATCCCCTGGTAATCCATAAGCTGTTAAAATAATTATAGGGGTTTGATAGCCCTTACCCTCTTCAAAAGCTCGTATTTTAGAAATAGACTCAATACCGTCCATGACGGGCATTCGAATATCCATAAAAACCACTTGATAACGATATTTTTTACATTTTTCTAGGGCTTCTAACCCATTTTGTGCCAAATCACAGCTCCACCCTTCTAATTCCAACAAATCTCTGAGAATTTCTCTATTGAGAGGTTCATCATCCACAATTAATATTTGAGCTTTTCCTTCTCGAGGAGACTCATCCTCCGACGAACTGGATTTGGGAGGAGCAACAGGTAAGGATAAAGTTAAAACCATTTGATATTCCTTTTCAGTAGAAGTTTCAAACCGTAACTCACAGTGCAGCAAATGTAGTACTTCCCTAACAATCCAAAAGACCATTTCAAGGCCCTCTTTTTTAGGAAAGACTGTTTTATCAACGCTAGAAGAAATAAGCTGCTCAAATACCATTCTAGTATCTACGGCGTTAGTTGAAAAACAGAATTGTAAATAAAGCGGAAGCTCATTTTGGGGCAAAAGTTTTAGTTCTATGTTGAGGTAGGCATCTGAAGCTAGAGTAACAAAAAGTTCTAGAAAATTAACAAGTAACTGATTAATTTTTATAGGATTAGCATATATTGGAGGCAAAACATGAGGGTTATACCAGAATTGAATTCCTTTTTCTTGAGCACTTGGAGTATTGTATTCTAGCAAGGACTGAAGTATGCTATCAATATTAACAAATTCTTCTCTACCTATGCCATCACCACTGGACTGCAAACGAGATAGGTCTAATAAATTTCTAACAACTTTTTGTAAAATGTCTATAGGAATTTGCATCAATTCAATGTACTTGCGTTGTATTTCATTAAGTTCTGTTTTTTGTAACAGAGCAAGCAACCCCACCATGCCATTAAGGGGATTTCGAATACTGTGATTAATACTAGCTATAAGTTCCGATTTTGAATGGCTTTCACTTTCAGCTTGTATTTTTGCTTTTTGATCTTCTTGAAGACGATTATACAGGTAAGAAATATCTTCAAATACAGCTAAGAATTCTTGTTTCTCGGGTAATAGCGCAGTAATATTGAGACGCAGCCAATAATTTTGATTCTGACAAATACAAAATTCTAAATATTCGTTATTTTCGGTAAGGATACTTTTAGCAATAGTTTGCTTAAGGGCATCTGCTAACTGGGAGGCTTCTTTAGGACACAAATTAGCCAAAATACTTACTAAAGAATTTTGAGAACTGAGTAATTCTGCAATTGGTTGAAAAGTTTCTCGGTGAGGGGCAGTTATAATTTCTAAAATATCTCCTAAAGCATTAATTTTTAGAGTTAAAAAGGGCAAAAAAGAAATTACTTTTCGATAATTTGCTTCTTTTCGTGCTACTTCTAGAAGTAGCGTTCTATGCTCTGTAATATCAATAATTTGCAAAATTACCCCTTGACAAGTCTGCTCTTCATTTAGATAAGGGAAAATTCGAATCTGTATCCATTTGCCATTATCGGTAAGAATCTCAACCTTTTTGGGAATAAGAGAATACATTACTTCTGAAAGATCTTGGATTAAAGAGGGGTAAGTAAATTTTTGAGAAATATGAGCAATAGGCCTTGCAATATCAACCTCTAAAAGATTAAAATAAGTACTTGCCGCTTGGTTAAACTTTCGAATCAATAGATTGGAATCCAAAAAAATAGTACCAATATCCGTAGAACGAAATATATTTTCTATATCATTACTAATAATAGTAAGCTCTCTATTTTTAGCTTGATATTCAGAATTCAGAGTAATAAGCTCCTCATTCACAGACTGCAGTTCCTCGTTAGAGCTCTGTAATTCTTCATTGGAAGACATGAGCTCTTCGTTAGTAGTCTGCAATTCTTCATTAGCAGCTTCTAGTTCTTCTATTGTATTTTGCAAAATAGCTTTAGTAGTATTGAGCTCCTCCTCCAATTCTAGCAAATGAAGGTCTACAGTTTTATTAAAAGAAATGGTTTCTATTTTCTCCTGTTTTTCGGAGGAGTTAGCAATGAGAGCGGGCTTAAGGGTAACGATTACATAAGAAACATGGTTACGATCATCACAATAAGGGAAAAATGAGATATCATATACTTCTTCACTACCATTACTATCATTATTTTTACTATCATTATTGTCAGAATTTTCTTCAAGGGCTAAATTTACCTGCTTATAACTAAGAGGAGTTTTTTCTCTAAAAACCTTAGGTGCAGCAACTGCTATTAAGGAAGAAAGGGGCGGCTTAGTAACGTCCTTAATATGAAAACTTGTTTTTCCCCTGGGTAATTGAAAATAAGGTGAGGGCGCCCCCCCTAAATAAAATAAATTTAGATTTTCCTCCAGAACAGCACAAGTAGGAGCAAAATCTTCCAAAAGACGATCTTTTAGACTTTCTAGAACAGAAGATAAGTTAGGCTTTTTCAAAGTATAATTATAATAGTGAGGTATAGTACCCTTACTGTATTCAATAGTACCCTCGTTTTTTTTAAGTGAGGGTAAGTAAGAACTAGCCGTAATTTTAGCGCCTCCTTTGTACTGATAAATCTTCCACTTTCTATCAATAGGAGTATAAAAGTCTTGAAATTTACCTAAAGTTTCACTAGCACCTAAAAATAAATACCCCCCTGGTAATAGAGAGGTGGTAAATTTTGCTTCGATGATATCTTGCCATTCAGGCTGCATATAAATGAGTACATTACGACAACTAATAAGATCAATCTTTGTAAAAGGAGGGTCAGTTAATAAATTATGTTTTGCGAATAAAACCATTTGTCGAATTTTGGCAACTACTTGTACATTCTGGCCTCGAATAATAAAATATTTTTTTATTCGCTCAGGACTTATTACATTGGAACTAGGCATAGGGTAAAGTCCATTACCTGCAAAATCAATTGCAAAAGCATCAATATCCGTTGCAATAATTTTGATTTCACGAAACTGATTAATTTTTTCTTGATACTCCCTAAACAATACAGCTAGAGAATAGGCTTCTTCTCCGGTGGAGCAGCCAGCCACCCACACTCGAATCACTTCATCAGCCTTCTTAGATGCAAAAATTTGAGGAATCACTTGATTTTCTATTACCTCAAATGCTTCTTTATCTCTAAAAAAACTAGTTACACCAATTAACAGGTTACGCGAAAGCAAAGTTAGCTCACTAGGAGTAGTTTCAATAAAGTGTAAGTATTTTTGAAAAGTATCGATGTTTAAATTTTGCATGCGCCGTATAATCTGGCGGTAAAGTGTACCTGGCTTATAGTGCTTATAATCAATTTTTGATATTTGCTGCACCATTGCAATAAGCTCCGAAAATTCAGGGGGTAATTTATCAATATCGCCTTCACTTGCTACTAAACACTGCTGTAAGGAATTAACTTTACGATTTTGTATACATTGACGAATAATTTCTGGCATTTTTTCAGGGGGCAATACGTAATCTACAGCACCAGATAAAATTGCATTACGCGGCATGCCATCAAAACGAGCAGAATCTTCAGACTGCACTATTACAGTTCCCCCTAGTTGTTTTACCACCTTTATTCCTCGAGAGCCATCACTCCCTGTACCAGACAAAATAATAGCTATAGCCTTTTCGTGCATAGCATTAGCCAGAGAATAAAAAAATTTGTCAATGGTAAACTCTGGCCCATGTTCTACTTCTCGTTCTGTGAGATAAAGTTTGTAGTCATCCAAGATTAATAATTTTTTAGGTGGGATAAGGTATACATATCCTTTTTGAATTTCCATTCCATCTTCTACCTGCACAACCTTCATGGAAGTATGTTTAGATAAGATTTCTACCATTAAGCTTTTAAAGTCGGGGGAAAGGTGCTGCACTATAATAATAGCCCCCTCATTAAAATCATAAAGGTGGTTAAAGAAAGTTTCTAGGGCTTCCAACCCTCCTGCCGAAGCCCCTATACCTATCACAAAAAAAGACTTATCATTATTATTAGCTTCCAAATTTTGATTACTTATCATAGTCATACTATCGTAACATACAACATAAACACTAAGAGCTTGGTTAAAATCGAACAAAAAATTTTTTGCATGAAGATGAAGGCTAATGTAAAAATTTTTTACTTACAAAAGAATCAAATTTCTATATCCTATAGTAGACATAAAATAATTTTTAATTTGCTTATGCTTTTTAATTTCCAAACAAAATTTTACTTTATATTTGTTCTTCCATTACTACTAAAGAATAAGCCGCGGGAGGAGCATTAAATAGCACCTTGGTTTTATTCCAGGTGACTTGAAAAAGCTCACTTTTTTTATATTCTTCTAGGGCGGCTTCACTTTCCCAAAGACTCCAAGTATACATTACATTCTTATCTTTCAAATCTTGAAACAGGACAAGAGATATACACCCGGGAAAATTTTTAATTTTTTCCCGGGACTGCTTAAAAATTTCTATGAATTCATTTACCCTTTGGGGTACAAAACTCATACGAACTAAGCGATAAATCATGCTCCAAAAATTTTAAAACTCTTTTTATTTTTTATACTTTATAAAAATAACAAAATATTAGATTTAATTATTAGCAAACAATTAGCTAATTTTCTAAAAAAAAATTGCACCTAAGTAAAGTAATAGTGTTAGAGTAAAAAATATAGTATTTTAATATTAACTGATTCTTTTTTTTCCAAGAATTAATTTTTATTGCATAAGCTACAAAAAATTGATTTCTAAATTTTTAGAAAAGCCACTTAAATAAAAACTTAATTTATCGATTGATTATTAAAAAGCCTAATACTATATTTAGGATTCTGAATTCTGAACCATAACTCTACTGCATTCATGCTTAAAAGTGTAATATCTGTTTTAATAATAGTGAGCATAGTAGCAGGATTAAATTTATATTATTTTTTCCCACAGCAACAAGAACCCTGGACAGAAAAACAACTAATACAACCAGCAGAACTAGCTGCTATAATCAACGACGCTAAACGTACTAAACCAATTATTTACAATATCGGTCCTGCGGGTAATATCAAGGGAGCAATCGCCATAGGAAATACTAAAGACGAAGAAAACTTACAAAAGTTAAAAGCCGATTTACGAAAAAGATCGAAAGAAGCAGATATAGTAATCTATTGTGGTTGCTGCCCCTTTAAAGATTGTCCTAATATTCGACCTGCCTTTCGATTGCTAAATCAGGAGAAATTCAAAAACCATAAACTCTTGAATATTCCTAAGAATTTAAAAGTTGACTGGATAGATAAGGGGTACCCTATGCAAGATTAAATTAACTTTAGAAATTTATTTCCTCTAAAATTGCTCATGGTTTTTTACAACAAAAAGGAAGTGCATTGTAAGCCTGAATGTTAGCAGGGAAATCGTCGGCATCGTACCCCAGGCGGGCAATAGCTAATTTAATTTTTTCACTATCTGTTTGCTCTGGGTCATATTCTACCCGGATTATTCTTTTTTTTAAGTCTACAGACACTTTTTCTACACCTGCTTCTTCTAATAGGCGTTTTTCAATAGTTTGCACACACATTTTGCACTGCACACTCGAGCGAACCGCGATAGTTAATCTTTTAGTTTGCTCTATTGTCTTTGTTACAGCCTTAGTAATAACCCCCAATGGTGCGATACTGGCAAACCCCATAAAAATAAGTAGCTGCAAAATATACTTTAATAAAATCTTCATGCTTTTTAACATATTATTCATAGCATATAAAAATAAAACTCATTCAAATAAATTTAGATATTCTTTAGCCTCATAAGGTGAAAAAAAGTAGTAAACGGTCTATTTCAGTAGTAATTCCTAGTTACAATGGCAAAAAATTGCTAGAACAAAACTTACCTTTTTTATTAGTAGCACTAGAAAAAAATAACATCCCTTATGAAGTCATTGTAGTTGACGATGCCTCTATAGATAACACCTCAGAATTTTTATCGCAAAACTACCCTCAAATTAAAATACTTTATAATAAACATAACCTCGGTTTTGCTCCAACTGCTAATAAAGGAATTTTTGCAGCCTCTTTAGATCTTGTTTTTTTGCTTAATAACGACGTACAAATAACTCCCTATTACTTTATGCCCTTATTTGATTACTTTGAAAGAGAGGATACTTTTGGAGTTATGGGCAAGATTATAGGTTTTGAAAATGAACTTATACAAGATGCTGCCAAATTCCCAGTTTACAGAGGAATAGAAATTAGCGGAACCCTTAATTTTGAAGTTTCGGCTGAGAATGGAGAACTCATTCCCTCTTTTATGCTTTCAGGGGCTAATGCACTGATAGATAGACAAAAACTTTGGGAACTCAAAGGGTTTAATGAAATTTTTGCCCCCTTTTATTGGGAAGATTTAGATCTATCCTTGCGAGCTTGGCGCCTGGGGTGGAAATGTTATTATTGCCCCGAAGCTATTTGCCGACACAAAACCTCATCCACAGTAAAAAAATACTTTCCTACTACCCAAGCCTACAATATCGCCCAACGCAACAAGATGATTTTGCACCTACTCCATTTAAGTCAACCTTGGCTCACATTATATTGCTTCAAAATTTTCTTTAAATTTTTAGCAGAAATTACTTTACTTCGCTGGAATAGAAAAGAAAAGTGGAAAAGCTTTTTTTATAAACTACCCTCTGTCTTTATGCAGCGAAAAATATTTCAAACGTTGGCTAAACAAAAAGGTGGCCCTTTAAGCTTAAAGCAGGTAAAGCAAAATATCCTTAAGGAACTACAGGGTAAAAAATATCAAACCTTTTAATTTTTGAAGTTTTCAACAAAATAGCTAAACTTATGAATTAGCATTAACGTGCCTGTTAAAAAAAATCTACTTCAATTGGTTTAATTTGCTAGAGTAGTTTTTGTTAGAGTAGTTTTACTTTTTGGCAAGTTTAATCTGGATTAATTTATTTTGCTAAAAAATAAATAAATTGATTGCAAAAACTCACGTACCTTTATAAATATAAAGAAAGCCAACGTAAATAAATAACAATCCCCAAAACAAGGCAAAAGCGATAGACGATCGATAGATGATAGGATAGACGATAAAGAGAATGCAATGAATGAGCTAAAAACAAGTATTTTTTTTCAAAGTCCTAATTTTGATATATGTCACTGTGCCCATTATAAATTAATACTATCGCTTTCTGCCGCCCAATTTTTATTTGCGCTTACTAATGAATCCAATGAAGTATTTCTACTAAAGGTATTTCCTAACACAGAAAATAATAATGAAGCCGCCTTTCTAAATAAAATATTTGGTGCGGAACCTCTTCTTACACAAAAATACAAAGCCACTATCTTTATAAGCCAGGCAGAAAAATGGCTGCTTATTCCAGCAGATTTCTTAACTCTAGATAAAGAAGAAGCTTACCTGGAAAAAATATATGGTTTATCCTCTCATAACTATTGGATAGGGAAAGATTATTTTGCTTCTAATGAGCTATACAACGCATATGCCGTAGAAAAAACCTTGTATCAACAAATAACCAACCATTATTCAAAATGTGAAGTATTACATTACATTACCCCTCTACTAAAAGTGCATTACATGCTTCATCATCGACTTTCAGTGCTTAATTCTGGAATTCTTCACATTTTTGAGGAAAAGTTTGTTTATACTATCTTTCGAGATAAAAAGCTTTTATTTTGCAACGTTTTTCCCATCTGCAACGCTAACGACGTTTTGTACTACACGCTATGCGTTAACCAGGCTCTAGGTCTAGCCAACGACCGGCTATCTCTTTTGATTACAGGAATTGCAGATTATTGTAAAGAGCTACAACAACTGCTCTATTCTTTTTTCACCAACATATTAAATCCTTCAGATTATTTCTTTAAACAACCTTCATTTAATAAGGCAAACTTATATCACTATCATTTCAGTTATCTTTTGCTTAATTGATTATAACCTTGCGTATTATTAGTGGCTTCTTAAAGGGTAGAAAAATTGAGCCTCCCCCGGGCTTAGGTATTCGTCCTACAACAGATAGAGCCCGTGAAGCCCTATTTAACATCCTTGGATTGGGTTATAGGGTACAGTGGCAACAAATTTCAGTGTTAGATTTATTTTGTGGCTCGGGGGCAGTATCTTTAGAGTTTATTAGCCGTGGAGCTAAAGCGGTATATTCAGTAGAGAAAAATAAAAGAACTATACAATTTCTAGAAACGGTAAAAAAAAATTGGAATCTGTCTAATTGGCATATTTATTGTGAGGATGCAGAAGAATTTATAGAGTTCTTTAATACCTCTCTTTCGCTAGTTTTCTTAGACCCCCCCTATCAAAGGGTAAATAAGGAAAAACTAATATTTCGGATTTTAAATTCTAATTGGCTAATGCCTGGCGGATTAGTTATAGTAGAGCATCCAACTTATGAAATTTTCGATACTCACCCCTACTTTGTAGAAAAAAGAGCCTATGGCTATAGTACGTTTTCATTTTTTGAAAAGAAATAAAACTAAAGATTAATCACAATTATAGTGCTTGAGCAAAATTATTCAGCCTGTTTATCTTTGTTTTTTACTATTTAATCTAGTTTCCTTTTTTTTTATAAAAGAAGTTGTATATTAGCTACTAAGATAAATAAGCTAAAAAAATAGCTATTAAGGGATGGGTAGCTATATTTTGGCAAACTTAAGTTAACGTTTTATTTTTATAGCAATTTTACTTATGCACGTAATGAAAAGCTGCTTTTTATTATTATTATTTTTCTATTGGGTTTTATCTCATACGCAAGTCTTTGCTCAATGGAGAGACGGAGAGCATGTAGAGCTATATTTACGTACAGTGGGGGGAGTAGCAGAAATTCAAATTTATAATAAAGATACTATATATGTAAAGGGACGTCCTAAGGCCAATTTTAATAGGATATGGGGCACCATTTTAGTAGAAAATGAGGCTATCATAGATAATGATGGTGGATATATGCGCTTAACGGGAGACTGGGTAAACCGTAATCAAAGAGCCAACCCTTTTGCAGCCAGTGTTCCGCCTATAAACCAAACACGGCAAGGCTGGCTAGAATTTGAATGGCAAGATTCTAACCAGCACATATTAGGGAATCGAACAGTTTTCAATAATTTACGAATTACTAGCACTAGGAGAAACGAAACGTGGGTAAAACAATTGCGAGTAGATGCTGTAATTGATAACCAAAATAGGTTAGATCTTACTAATAGAGAGCTTAAGGTAGATGGCCAGCAAATGATTATTTGGAACCCTAACCCTAATGCTGTACAATTTCGCAATAATAATGACCCTGATATTGGTTTTATTAGTACTAATACTTGTGATAGAGGACGTCTTACATGGCACACCAATGCACGAAATTTTCCCAATCAAACTTATACATTTCCCGTCGGAGAATTTAATTTAAAACGCTCTGCCGAGCCGCTTAATCCTCTAAGACAAGTTTCTTTTAAGCCTGCTGAGCCGGAGGCTAATGCTAATGAAAGAATTTATAGTGTTATGGTTTTTGCCAAAGATGCAGTTTTAGAATGCGGCTATAAGGAACCTAATCCTGATACGGTATGTCAAATTAATAGTCGTTATAGGGGAGGGAATCCACCAACGTACTACCATATTGTAGAAGATATTACTGCTCAAACCACGCCGCCTAGAAGTATAAAAGAATTTCGAATTTATCATAACAATGATTTAAAGAATTACGTTTGGAACGGCTTGTTTCATTACCAAGAACAGGGAGATGGAAACATAGAATGGGTGAATACAAGAGCTACTTTAGATAGAAAATATCCGCCGGTAGATACCCTTTATGCTCAATTAAATAGTTGGTCTAACTTTAACCGTCCGGCTTTTATTTTTGGAGTCTTTCGCCCCTCTGAAAAAATTCTTAGACCCCAGGAAGTTTTTCCAGACCCTTTACCTGATACTACTGTAATTGTAAATGATAAAATCACTTTTGCTGCAGAAGATAAAGACCCACCCGGCTTATGCTATGATTGGATTGCTGAGGATGAAGCTACGGGTAGAACAATCACATTAGCAAGTGGCAAAGACCTTCGCGTATTTCAATACGAAGGTTTTGAATTCCCTGGAAGCTACAAAATTAAGTATCGCGTTTATGTTTGTGAATTTCCAGAATGTAATACAACAGACGAAAGAAGAGTAAATGTTACGCCTAAGCGGGCAATTTTCATTCCTGATGCTTTTTCTCCTAACGGAGATGGGAAAAACGATGTATTTGAAGTATGGCTGTATGATGTAAAAAATGTAGAATTTACTATATTCAATCGCTGGGGGAATAAGATTTACGAAGTCTCAAGGCAATTTTCCGATTTCCCGCTTAATTCAGGGCGGCCACGTGAAGCTCCAAGGTCTCAAGAATTTGGGCGTATCATTTGGGATGCTACTACGGACAGTGGCAATCCAGTACCCGAAGGAGTTTATGTGTATAAACTAAAAGTAGTATTCAACGACGGAAAAGAGGCTACACGCAGTGGCACCATAACTGTAATTCGATAATAATTAATTTACTATCATTCGTTTATTTCACTATTTTTGTAATAAGCTGGGAAAAAATTTAATCATGAAAAAATATATTTATTATTCAAAATTGCTCAGAAAAAAAATAATTGTATTAGTAACTTGCTTACTGGGTACACTAACCCATGACCTCTGGGCACAAGTAGGAGTGGGGCACACTAATCCAGACCCTACTTCAAAAATGGATGTAAAGGGCCAAGTTATTATTAGGGATATTCCCCAAGATACTTTCAAAAGTGGAGAAGTAATTTTCCCTTTAGTTTCTGACCCTAATGATGTAAGTACAAGCCGCGCCGATTTACGCGGCGGAGGAGGTAGAGTAAAATATCTTTTTATTGATACCAACCTTATAAAAGGTAATCAAACAATTGTTTGGAATTCTCGAACCAATCGATGGGAAATTGCTCCCTCGCCAAGCAATATAATAGGCACGGGCCCCATAAAAGTAACATTTAATACTCGCACTTCTACCTATGAAATAACCTTAGAAGGATGCCGTGAAGAAAATCATCTAATTATATGGCGTAATGGTAGATGGGAATGTATATCCAAAGATGAAATATCCTTCACCTTAACCGGGTGTTTACCTAACCAGGTACCTGTTTGGGATGGTACCAAATGGGTTTGTCGAGATTTACCCTTAGGAAGCAATCTAGTTACGCGTGCGCCTATTGTAATTCGCCCGGGAAGAAATCCTAATGACCCCGATACCGTTACTTTTGCGCAGCCAGGACCAGGCTCAGGAGATAGTATAATTATTTGGAATCCGCTTACAGGGCAATGGGAAATTCGAGAAAATCAAGATTTCAACTGGACTTTGAAGGGGAACATTATTACACCAGATAGATATATTGGAACTAATAACGCGCAGCCCTTCCGGATGTTCACTAATCGTACGGAGCGCATGCGCATTACTCCAGATGGACGTGTTATCGTAAATAATACAGCAGGAGATCCTACGGATCGTTTTAGTATCTTTGCAGCACAAGATGAATTTGGTTTGCACGCGTACGGTAACGGAGCCTTCGGAGCTGCTATTTTTGCTACCAATTCTAATACTAATGGAGTAGCCCTTATTGCAGTAGGTAACAATAAACAGCCGGGCTCTATACCTATCCAGGGAGCGGGTATTATTGCTGGAGGTTCTAACTATGGCACCTATGCATTTGCAGAAAGTAGAGACCCTAATACAAGTAGTTTTGCTGTATTTGGTGAAAGTAATGGTATAGCTAATAATACCGCTGGTGTGGTAGGTATCACCAATGAAAGGTCTCCTAATGGACCTACCTTTGGTGTGATTGGAGAATCTTACAGCAATCAGTCTCTTTCTGCGGGAGTAAAAGGGGTGGCTTATGGCAGCAGTGGAATTATCACCGGGGTATATGGCAGCAGTTTGAGTACGGGTAATTTTTCAGCAGGCTTAGAAGGTTTTTCTCTAGCAGGTAGTGGAGCTACTTATGGAGTAATTGGAACAAGTAGCAGCTCCGATCTGGGCGCAGCGGGAGTATATGGACAAGCAAGAGAGGGAATTGGAGGACATTATGGTGTATATGGCGTTAGCAACCGTAGAACAAACCAAACGGCGGGTGTTCAAGGATATGTATTCGGCATTGGAGAAAATGGGGCAACCTACTACGGAGTAGCAGGAGTAGCAGCTAAAAGTGGACAAAATAGTACTTTAATTGGAGTATACGGACAAGCCCAGGCATCAGGCTCAAATGCAGCAGGGTTATTTAACGGTAATGTTTTTATTGCTAACGACCTTGCAGTTTCAGGAGTAAAGCAATTTAAAATAGATCATCCGCTAGATCCTGCCAATAAGTATTTAACGCATATTTGCCCGGAATCGCCTGAACCATTAAACATCTACTCTGGAAACATTACTACAGATGCTAACGGTTTAGCTACAGTTACCTTACCTGCTTACTTTGAAAAAATTAACAAAGACTTTCGTTATACTCTGACCTGTATAGGTCAACAAGCCCATGCGTTTGTAGTTCAGGAAATCCAAAATAATCAATTTGTGATTAAAACAGATAAGCCTAATGTAAAAGTAAGCTGGATGATTACTGCTATTCGTAACGACCTATATCTACAGCAAAATCCTATTATGGCTGAAACAGAAAAAGAGCAACATAATAAAGGAAAGTATTTGCACCCTGAATTATACGGAAAAACTAATACTGCGGCAATCTATCCTATCCAAAACATAGACAGTAAAGCACAAGAAGGATACAATACTCAGCAAGCACTTGAACGAGCTAAAGCTTCAGTAGGCAATAGTATAGCGAAAAAGGTGTTCAAGAAGTAGCTGGATTTGATCTTAACTTTTCAACTAAGCCAGGCCATTAAGAGTCTGGCTTTTTTATTAATGCAACTAAAAGTTTATTTTTATTGTTTTATACTTTTAAACTTTTTTAGTTACCAATTATGTTTTATTCCTTAAAAGCTAATAGGGCGGGAGTAAAGATTATTTTTTTTATGTTCACATTGCTAACAAGTATAATAATAAATAATACTTCCTCCCATGCCCAATGGAGAGAAAAAACACAGTTTTTTGGAGGAGGGTTCCTAGAATTCATTCCAGTAAAGGACCCAGCAGGTCGTTCTATATTTAGTGCCCATCCGCTCTTTTATGGTATTAACTTTGGTGCCCATTATGTAATAGGCCACTCAAACGATAGCTATAGTCTTTGCTTTACCCCTAATATTAACTTTGCATTCAACTACAGCAATCTTCTAGGAGCGAGTGTGCTCTTTCAGACGCCTTGTTTTATTACAGCTAGATTAGGAGCTAAGTGTACTCCATTTAACACTAATGCCCTGGGTGCTTCAGCGGGCATAGGTTTTAATTTTACGTATATTCATCTTCCGTTTATGTCGGGGAATACTTTTAGCACAATTAGCCAGCCCTTTATTGCACCAGCAGCAATGGCAGAAATTACTTTTGCTTTAAGTCAACAAGCGTTATCTCTACGCTACCATATGAATTTAATCCCTTTCCAGGGTAAAATTGATGACGGACCTAGCAGGTTGCCAGCAGACTATTCGAATTTTGGAATCGGCTTGGTGTATTTTCTTCATTAGCTATAAATAAATGCTTACTGGTATTACTTACACTAAACAATCATTATCGTATATTAATACTATTCAAGCTATTAACTACTTCGAAAATTAAGTTTTGTGTAAGTTATTCAAAAATAAAAAATAAGATAAACGCAAAGTGTGCCTTATTCAAACATATTAATTATACAAACGGCATTTATTGGAGATGTTATTTTAGCCTTACCTGTAGCACAAAACCTAAGGCAAAATTACCCCCATTCAAAAATCCATTTTTTAGTACGGGAAGGCAATCAAAACTTACTACAAAACCATCCAGCAGTAGATTGCATCTGGTCTTGGCATAAACAAAAACATAAATGGAAAAACTGGGTAGAATTATACAAGAAATTACGTTGCTGCTCTTTTGATTTAATTATTAACTTACAAAGGCATTTTGCTATGGGTTTGCTCACTTTTTTATTGAAGGCAAAAGAAAAAAGAGGTTTTAGTCAGAGTCCCTTTTCGTTTTGCTATACCTATAAAATACCCCACTTATTAGGAGAAAAAAATTCGCTCAACTTTCCTCACGAAGTAGAAAGAAATCTCAATTTACTGCAAAATATATGTTCTACTTACATAAAGAAGCCCGAGTTATATCCTTCCGCTGAAGATTATAATATTGTCGCTTCCTACTTAGCCTTTCGTCCGTTTATAGTAGTGGCTCCCACTTCCACATGGTACACCAAGCAATATCCTCTGGAAAAATGGAAAGAATTTTTATCAAATGTACCTTTAGACTTACACATTTTTATTATTGGAGGCCAACAAGACTACATGATAGGACAAAAATTACTAAGCTGCCATCCGCAAATTATTAATTTAGCCGGAAAACTCACCCTACTGCAGACAGCTGCTCTTGTGCAAAATGCAGAGCAACTATTTACTAATGATAGTGCACCCTTACACATAGGCTCTGCTATGCAAACTCCTACAAGTGCCATTTTTACCTCTACAATACCAGAATTTGGATTCGGGCCGCTTAGTCCGCATTCGAAGATTATTCAGACTTCTGAAAACCTTCAATGCCGCCCTTGTGGTAAACATGGAAAAAAAAGCTGTCCTCAGGGCCACTTTCGCTGCGCTTACTCCATTTCTACCCAGCAATTATTAGATACACTACGAACTAATAACTATAAAAAAAGCAAATAGAGATAATCCAAGTAAATATGCAGGTTTCTCCCATTCTAGTTTGGTTCCGAAACGATTTACGTACGCTAGACCACGCCCCTCTATACTGGGCAGCCCAAAGAAAAATTCCTATTATAGCCCTATATTGTATTGATCCTCAGGATTTTGAGACTTCCTCAATAGGCAACTTTCCTAGGATAGCGGGCTTTCGAGCTCAATTTTTGTTAGAAAGCCTTCAAGATTTAGAAGCAGAACTTAAAACTCTGGGCGGAGAGCTTTGGGTAGAATTAGGCAAGGCAGAAAAAATTATTCCGCAGTACGTAGAAAAGTATAATATTCAGTCTATATACTTCTATAAAGCAATAGGAGGCTACGAAAAACAAATAGAAGAAAAGGTAATAAAATATTTGCAAAAGTGGCCCGTAGAAATTAATAGTTTTTGGGGTCATAGTCTATATATGCCCCAAGATCTACCTTTTCTATTAGAAAATACCCCCGATCGCTTTACTGACTTTCGACAAACTGTTGAGCCAGGCACCATTATTCACCCCCCCTTATCTAAACCATCTGCTATTGTTGCGTTTACTGTAGAAGAAAATAAGCCCCAGCAATCTACCTATAAGAGCTTTCTTAGCAATAAAGCCCAGAAGTTGCCCTATTTTGTTACTTCTCCTCTATTTCGGTTTCAAGGGGGGCAAACTGCTGCCTTAGCAAGAATAAATACTTACTTTTGGGAAACCCAAAACTTGAAAAACTATAAATTAACCCGTAACGGGTTATTAGGAGATAATTACTCTTCCCAACTTTCCCCTTATCTAGCTTTAGGATGCCTTTCGCCTCGGTGGATATATGCACAAATAGAAGAATTTGAAAAAAAAATTGTTAAGAATGAATCTACTTACTGGCTTTTTTTTGAATTACTTTGGCGCGATTTCTTTTATTTCATTTTTGCAAAACATGGAAATCGTATCTTCCAGGCGGGAGGCATTAAACAAATGGAAATTGAAAGTATACCTAATACCCAATATTTCGAGGCTTGGATACAAGGCAAAACAGGCTACCCCTTGGTAGATGCAGCTATGCGGGAACTTGCCAATACAGGCTATATTTCTAACCGAGCAAGACAAAATGTAGCGAGTTTTCTGGTAAAAAACTTAGAACTTCCTTGGCTATGGGGCGCAAGTTGGTTCGAAAGTTTACTTGTTGACTATGACGTAAGCAGTAACTATGGAAACTGGAATTACATCGCTGGCGTGGGTAATGACCCCCGAGGCTTTCGCTATTTCAATGTAACTAAACAAGCGGAGGAATACGACCCTCAAGCAGAATATATTAAATATTGGCTTCCAGAACTCCAGCGAATACCCGTTCCCAAAATTTACTTACCCTCTCAGCTAACTTCTCTTGAGCAGAAAAAGTACCAGGTAGAAATAGGAAAAACTTACCCTGCTCCTATAGTAGAATTTGAAGCCTCCATTAAGAAATCCGAAATCAACTACAAAAAAGCCATACTCGCTACACAAGGACAAGTAAGAAACTCAAGAATACGAAAATTTGTTAAGCACTAAAAATTAAGCTAAAACTAGAATCCAAAATGGCTATTCATATAACCGAAGAGTGTATAAACTGTGGAGCATGCGAGCCTGAGTGCCCTAACAATGCAATTTATGAGGCGGGTGCTAAGTGGTCTTATGCAGACGGAACTAAATTAGAAGGTATCGTAATTTTTCCTAACGGTGCTACGATTGACGCTAATCAAAAAAATCCGCCCATCTCGGAAGAAGTCTACTATATAGTACCTGATAAGTGCACAGAATGCATGGGGTTTCATGAGGAACCACGCTGCGCTGCTGTATGCCCCGTAGATTGCTGCCTCCCAGACCCCGAACATGTAGAAAGCGAAGAGGTTTTACTTGCACGAATGCGTTTCTTACACAAAGTAAGTTAAAGTTTTTATCTTTTATTTTTATACACAATCCTTATGTACCAACAAACATGAGGATTGTGTTTTGTGTTTTTTATACACCATTTTGCGCTGTTATTACTCCCCCCGTAGACAACACAATCTTTTATTTGCTTTTACTTATATTTATTTATAACTATTTAATTTCTTCAAAATCCACGTCTTGTATTTTAGAAGGACGTATACTCTTTTTTGTTTCATACGGAATTTGAATTTTCACATTTTTAGATAAGTGTAACTCTCTTTCAAAATTAGGATCATATTTATTTTGAAAGTATTCTTCTTGCTTTTGCATTTTTTTTTCAATGTTTTGTATATGTTTAGTCAATAAATAAACTATTATTCTTTTTCCTAGGATTGCGAAAAATAAGTAAAGGATTATAAAAAATAGAAAGATATAAAAAAAAGTTCCTAACATAAAATTAAGCGATTAGTAAATTTTCAAAGTATTAAGAAAGTTTTGCTAGTTGGGAACTCTGTTGGTGCGGCTCCTCATGGAAGTGAAGAAGCACTTCTTCGTAATAATTCTCGTATTGTGGCAAAATATATTCAAGAGTGAAACGTTGGGCTTCTTTTCGAGCATTCAATGAAAATTGCTGGTAAGTATCCTCAGAGGCTAAAATAATTCGAATATTTTTTGCCATATCTTCCACATCTCCTAATGGACTTAAGAAACCTGATAAGCCATGAGAAACAACTTCGGGTAACCCTCCGGTAGCAGTACATACCACGGGCAAGCCACAAGCCATAGCTTCTAAAACAGCAAGACCAAAACTTTCATTTTCTGAAGGCAATATAAAAATATCTCCTAAAGGCAGCAAATCCTCTACACTTTCTTGATTACCCAAAAAACTGACTTTAGTGTTTAATTGGTACTTTCTCACTAAACTTTCCACCTGATCCCTTTCAGGTCCATCACCCACAAATACTAAACGTAAGGGCAGCTCTGGCTCTAAGATGCGAAACACTTCTACAACATCTTTTACTCTTTTGACTTTACGAAAGTTGGAAACATGCATAAGTATCCTTTCTCCTTGGGGAGCAAGACAATTTTTATTATGCACAGTAGAATCCAGAGGCTTAAACCGACGAGTATCGATAAAATTAGGAATAACTTTTATAGGTTTCTGAATTTGAAAATTTTGAATAGTAATTTGCTTTAGATAATTTGAAACACAAGTGATACCATTGCTATGATTGATAGAAAAACTAACTACCGGCTCGTAAGCGCTACTAATTCCTACTAGGGTACTATCCGTTCCATGCAGGGTAGTAATAAAGGGAATATGGATGCCCATCTCTTTTAAAATTTGCTGCGCAAAATAAGCACTACTAGCATGTGGAATAGCATAGTGAACATGTAAAATATCTAAATTTTCAAAGCGCACTACGTCTACTAATTTACTGGTAAGCGCCGATTCATAAGGCACAAAATCAAATAGCGGATACTCCTGGGCTTTTACCTGATGAAAAAAAACATTACGAGTGAATCTTCCTAGGCGAACAGGTCGTTCATAGGTAATAAAATGCACAATGTGTTCCCTTTCTCCTAAGGCTTTTCCTAATTCAGTGGCTACCACGCCACTACCCCCAAAAGTAGGGTAACATACAATTCCGACTTTCATGAATGTTTTAACCCAATAATTTTTTTAATAAGTTCAATTTATTTTTGTAAGGCGCATAGCGAATAGGAATATCGGGAAAGTTCGACTTTTTAAGTAAAGCTCGTTTGTGGCTAAAAGTTTCAAAAGAATATTTTCCATGGTAGGCTCCTAGGCCGCTGGCACCAATTCCTCCAAAAGGCAAATCAGGAACCGCTAAATGCACAATTGTATCATTAACGCATCCACCTCCAAACTGCACTCGAGAAAGAACCATTTTCTCAGTTTCCCTATTTTGAGTAAATAAATAAAATGCCAAGGGTTGTGGCTTACTTTTTATAAAAGCAATCGCCTCCTCTAAAGTTTGGTAAGCAATTATAGGCAAAATAGGACCAAAAATTTCCTCTTCCGCAATAGGGGAGCTTAAGTCAATATCAGTCATAATAGTAGGAGCAATATAAAGATCACTTTCATCAGTTTGCCCCCCCAAAACTACTTTACCTTGATTTAAGTAATTTTGTAAACGTCGAAAATGATTAAGATTAATAATTCTACCATAATCCGGACTTTTCCGGGGGTCAGGCCCATACATTTTGTTGATGACTTTTTTTAGAGCCTGAACTAATTTATCTTGAATTTTTTCGTCTACTAAAACATAATCGGGAGCAACACAAGTTTGACCATTATTTAAAAATTTTCCCCACGCAATACGAGCTGCTGCTATAGGAAGATTGGCACTTTGCTCCACCAGGCAAGGACTTTTTCCACCTAGCTCCAAAGTCACAGGAGTTAAATGCTCTGCTGCAGCGCGCATCACAATTTTTCCTACTTTAGTGCTACCTGTAAAAAAGATATATTCACTTTTTTGAGCTAATATCAGCTGCGTTTCCTCTACCCCACCCTGGATTACCGCCACAAAAGAACTTGGATACAACTGACTTATTATTTCTTGCACTATCGCTGCAGTATGGGGAGCATATTCAGAGGGCTTAAGAATACAACAATTACCTGCTGCTATAGCGCCTACCATGGGTCCGATAAGTAATTGGAAAGGATAATTCCATGGAGCAATAATTACTACGCGGCCTAAAGGCTCATAAGTAATTTGTGACTTAGATAAAAACTGCGTAATAGGAGTAACTACTGTTTGGGGCATTGCCCACTGCTGAAGATGAGAAAGAGTATGCTTGACTTCCTCAAGAATAAAACCTATTTCGGTTGCATAAGATTCAAAAGAAGGCTTTCTTAAATCTGCCGCTAGAGCCTCCATAATTTTGCTTTCACTACTCTTAATTTTGGCTTTCAAGGCGCGGAGCTGCTCGGCGCGAAAAGATAAACTGCGCGTGCTTCCGGTTTCAAAAAATTCCTTTTGAGCTTTAAAAAGCTCTTCTATCCTTCTTTGAATATCTTCCTTGGTGAATACACTAGAATTTAGAGCTATAGAACTCATGGTTCGATAACAAAAAAGCCCCTATCCAAAATTAATTACAAACTTATTCGTAATTTAGCTTTTATTTCGCTTATTAACTAGTTTAGGTATTTAATTTTGAGTTAAACAATTGATTATATAGCCTAGGAAGAATATTTTTACCCAAATTCTGCAATAGCAATATTTTGAATAGGGGGTAGGTAGTGGATTGGCAGCATGAGTTTCAAAAGAAAAATATATCAAATTGAAAGACTAAAAATATTTCGCTTCATTGTATCGGGCGGAACAGCAACAATTGTAGACGCTGTGGTATATTCCTTACTGGTACACCTAGTGGGCAGCCCTCATACCAAGGTAGCTCATCTGGAGCCTAAGCACCTATTTTGCTATAGTTTAAGTTATTTCATAGGACTGATAACTAATTTTTTAATATCTAAATACTACGTTTTTTATGAATCTACACTTAAATTCCATGTTCAGTTTTTTCGGTTCTTTATTGTGGCACTAATAGGATATGTTGCTAATTACTATGTTCTTTTACTTCTTACTTGGGTAGTTCCTTTTATTTTACCTTTACCTAAAACAATCTTTCCAACTTTTGTTCGCATTTTAGCAGCAGGGTCCGTAGCAGTAGGTAGTTTTTTAATGCATAAATTTTTTTCTTTTAATATTCGCTAAAATTGAGCAGCCACATTCCTAAAGTTTCTATTATTACAGTTGTGTATAACGGAGCTTCCGTACTACCTAAAACTATAGAAAGTATAAGAGTACAAACATTCAAAGATTATGAGTATATTATTGTAGACGGCGGTTCTCAAGATGGAACTTTAGATATTATCCAAGCTAATAACAAATATATTACTACCTGGATAAGCGAAAAAGACAAGGGCCTCTACGATGCAATGAATAAAGGAATGGCCCTAGCCAAAGGAGAATATCTTTGGTTTCTAAATGCAGGCGACTTAATTTATGAACCCCAAACTTTAGAAAAAATATTCACTCAATGTCCCCCGGCAGATGTTTACTACGGAGATGCAGTAATTACAGATAAAAATTTCAATATAATTGGCAAACGTGATCATAAAAAATTACCATACCAACTTACAGTGAAAAATATGCTTTGGGGAATGGTAGTTTGCCATCAATCAATTTTAGTACGAAAAGTAATTGCGCCTCCCTATGAATTAGCTTACCCCTATTCAAGTGATATTGACTGGGTAATAAAAGTTTTACAAAAGGCACAGACAGTATGTAATACGAATTTAATTTTATCTAAATTTCAGGCAGGAGGAATTTCAGCTCGTAAAAGAAGAGCCTCATGGAAAGACCGCTTTTTAATTCTTCGTAAACATTTTGGAATCTTACCTACTCTAGGAGTTCACATCATTTTTGCATTGCGATACTTATTTCAGCCCAAACCCAAATATTAAATAATTAATATAGTCCTAGTTTTGACGCAAGTATAAAACTTTTTCGAAATCTGTCTTTTGCAGTACTAGGTACAAATCAGAAATATAAACCACAGTAAAAATAAGAGAGGCAGAATCAGAATTAGAAACTTGAAGCATTAGAATATTTTTTTGATTTTGCCAGGCTCCTTCTATCCAACCCTTTGGACTTTGCAGTTTATAAACTTGATTAGGTAATAGTTCCATGAATAATGGAATATCGGAATAAGAAAATTGAAGATAACGGCTACTAAGTTGCCATTTTCCTATCAAAAGATTAGGAAGGAAGCGAGCAATTTGTAGTTCTGACATTGATGGAAATGCCTCAACACTGGGTTCTGCTTTTTGAATTAAATCTTCTGGTACTTTAGTTTCTTCAGAAGGCAAGGAAAGGGGAGGCGCATTTTGAAATTTTTCTTCTTGGTTAGAAGTAGCATAAGTTGTAGTAGCGTTCAAGGAAGTGGGAGAAGAAGACTTACACCCTATAAATACCAAAAAGCTGAAATTACAGGCTTTTAATACCATCCAGAAATTTATTTTTTTAGCTTGAATTTTTATTATTCTTCTTCTCAATAAGAAGATCGCACTCCAATTCATAAGCTTTAGTTAGCTGGCTAAGAAGATACTTTAGATGCAAATAATTGTGAATAGTCTGTTGTACTCTTAATTTAGAAGTAGCCCTAAAATTTAAGGTTTGGCAAATTAGGCTCGTACTATACTGTAGATGTTTTTCGATGGGGAGATTCAGCGGATACTTATAAGGTATACCAAAATTCTGAAATAAAATGTATAGTTTTTGAATATATTTATCTTGTATTTGCTTTAACCTGGTTGCCTCCGAAAGATTACCCCTAGAATAAAATTGCATCATTTTTATTGTTATTTACCGCTTTAGCATCTTTCTACTATCATTGCCAACCCCTGACCTACTCCTATGCATAAAGTAGCTAACCCATATTGCACCTGCCTTCTTTGCATTTCGTATAACAAGGTAGTCAAAATTCGTGCCCCCGAACAACCTAAGGGATGGCCCAGAGCAATAGCTCCCCCATTTACATTAACAATCTCGGGATTTAAGCCTAACTCTTGAATGCAAGCAATAGACTGAGCTGCAAAAGCTTCGTTGAGCTCTACCAGCCCTATATCCGATAATTCCAAGCCTGCTCTTTTAAGTACTTTTTGGGTTGCGGGAACGGGTCCAATGCCCATAATAGCGGGGTCTACACCGGCACTTGCGCAAGCAACAATTCTAGCTAGTGGTTGGAAAGAATGTTTTTTCACATAATTCTCACTTGCTAAAAGAAGAGCAGCTGCCCCATCATTAATTCCAGAAGAATTACCAGCAGTAACAGTGCCCCCTGGCTTGAACGCAGGTTTTAGCTGAGCCAATTTTTCAAGTGTAGTATCAGGGCGAGGATGCTCATCTTTTTTCACCCAAGTAGTTTCTCCTTTTTTATGGGTAATAGGATAAGGAACAATTTCCCTTTCAAAATGTCCTTTTTCAAAAGCAGCCGCATATTTTTGCTGAGAACCTAAAGCAAAAATATCTTGAGCCTCCCTAGAAATTTTCCACCGCTCAGCCACATTTTCTGCTGTTTCTCCCATCGAATAAGGCGGATATTGTTGAGCAAGACGAGGATTAGTAAAACGCCAACCAATAGTAGTATCATACATTTCTGCATTTCTACTAAAAGCAGTGTAAGCTTTAGCTACTACAAAAGGAGCACGAGACATGCTTTCTACTCCTCCTGCAATATAAAGATTGCCGTCTCCACATTTTATTGCTCGATAGGCACATACAACAGCTTCTAAACCTGAAGCACAAAGACGATTAACAGTAACTCCTGCTACTTCAACAGGAAAGCCCGCTAAAAGCAAAGACATTCTCGCTACATTTCGATTATCTTCACCTGATTGGTTGGCTGCACCAGCAAAAACTTCTTCTATCTCATTAACATCTACCGTGGGATTTCTCTCTAACAAAGCTTTTAGGGTATGGGCTAGTAAATCGTCAGGGCGTGCGCTGCTCAAAATTCCACCGTAGCTGCCAATAGCTGTTCGACAAGCATCCAAAATGTAGACTTGTTGCATCACAAATTTTATTTAACTTTACCGCAATTTAGGAACGAAAAACTAATGTCACAAATTCGTTTTTTTGAAGACCCTGAATTTTTCAGAAGACAAACTCTTTTTACAACATTTGCCCTACTATGCACTTTGCTCACTATCTTTTCACCTATCTTTCAGTTACAAGCTACCGGCAAAGTAATTTTAGAAATTAGCGGCTGGACAGCAAGTGGAAGTTTGGAGCCGCTAGCCCCTAAAAGTAACTGGTTATTTTTACAAACTATTTTTTTGTTCATAGCCTTAGTGATCATTGCAGCAGTTGTATTCAATTACAAGCAGCGTAAGCGACAAATTATGCTTTGCCGCTTAAGTATAAGCTCTCTTCTGATGGCTCCTACTATGGGTTATGCTGCCGCCCTATCCTACGCAGATTTTGATAAGTTAGGAGTTGCTTCTATCTATCCCTCTTATGGAGTGGCTTTTCCTATTGTAGCCATCGTATGTTTACTCTATGCAGAAAAATTAATTCGTAGCGACATTCATAAACTTCGTTCTATGAGTCGATTTTGGTAGGCTATTTTTTCTTTTCCAGAAGTTGAAGGTATTGCAAAGCAGCAGGATGATTAGGTTGGAACTCAAGAGCCTTTTGAAAAGCTCTGCGTGCTTGCTCATAGTTTTTAGCATTAAAGTAAGTAACCCCCTTAGTGCCCCAATAATCCGGATTATTCGGTTTTAGAGTTAATGCTTTATCAATATACTCTAGGGACTTTTCTGTCTGGCCCGCCATGCCATATACAATAGCTAGTGAATTCCATGCACCATCATTTTCGGGATTATAAGAAACAGCTTTGTGTAGCAATTCTGCGGCTTTATTTAAGTCTTTTTCTTGACTTCCTGCTTTATATCCTTTTTCATGGTACCATTCTGAAAGTAGCTTGTCATGCTCTAAAAATAAGGGATGATAGGGGTTGAGCTTTCTAGCTTCATTCCAATAATACTCTGCAGAATCAAATTGGTTGTGCATAAAAAAAGCGGAGCCTAAATCCAATTTGGCCTCAAAATAATCAGGGTATATAGCTATTGCTCGCTTAAAATAAGGAACGGCATTAAAAGCTAAACGATGCTTTTCACTTATTTTTCCTCTCTTACTTGCGGAATCAGCCAAATTCAGCATAGCAGAACCACACCCCCGATTAGCCATTGCACTATTAGGCGAGGCTTCTACATCTCTTATAAATAAAGTTTGGTTATTCTTCCATTCCGCGTTTCGTGTAGTAGTTTTTATGAGTGCAAGAATACCTACTAAAATAAGTCCTACAAGGCATACCCTAGCCTGACGGAACTCTGGCAAATTATTTATTACACCTCCTATTGCACTGGCAATAACAATAGCAAAGCCCAGCGAACCTTGAAAAAGGAAACGCTCTCCCATTACCCCACCAATATTTACAATAATATTCGAAACAATAAATATAGACGCAAAATAAAATACAATACCAAAGCCACTTACCTTTTTCTGATAGCTCAAATACAAACCATGCAATAGTAATACGCTATTTATAAAGATAGCTAAAATCGCCTTAGCATCTAGGAGGCCTATGTAGGGAATTTGTTTATAAGAATAGTCCCAAGAGAGGGGATGCGGGAAAAAAAGTAATTGAATGTATTTTTGCAATACGTAGAAAATAGTACCGTATTTTTCAGAAAAACCCAAAAGGCCATAAGGATTATTTAATACATCGGGCTTACTTTCTGTAGGCAGCCCTGTAACTAATATTCTTAAAAGCAGATAGCCCACAAAAATTAACCAAAAAACTAAGCTCAGCCTAAAAGCTTTAGTTAAAGATGCAGGCGTAAAAACATATATCGCTAGCGGAAGAATAAATAAAAAAGTAAGACCATTTTCTTTAGAAAGAAGGGCTAAGCTAAAAAAAAGCAGAGATAATAGTAATTTACTTTGTTTTTTTAATTTTACCCAATCTAGGGTAAAAAATAAGGTAAGAATAAGAAATAAAAGCGATAAAATTTCATCTCTACTTTTAATATTTGCCACAGCCTCACTATGTATAGGATGGATAGTAAATAAAAAAGCAGCTAGGAAAGCAAGAAGCGGCTTTGAAGGGAATATATGACGATGAAGCAGAACCAACAACAAGGCGCAAAGTATGACAAATAAAAGAGTATTACCCAGATGGCTCCAAAAAGGATTTTTGCCAAATAGTTCGTATTCAATTGCAAAAGTAACCAGGGCAAGAGGGCGATACCTTCCACCCTCCAAAATACGTAAGTCTCCTTGGCTACCTGCAAAACTATCCTTAGTAAGTATATCCTTTAAACCTTTGAGCCCTGCTTGGGTGTACTTATTTTCAGTAATCACCATGGTATCATCGAGCGCGTACTCATTATTGAGCGTATTAACATAGAATACAAAAGCTAGCAGCCCAATAATAAGAAGCTGGAAAGGAAAAGAACGCCACCAATGATGATAATCCAATAACTGTTTTTTTTCTTGAAAGAATAATAACGGAGAAAAAAAATTTTTAGTAGCTGGAGTTTGCTTAGGCAGGACTGGAGTTCTTACTTTCTTTGCCATATCACAAAAATAAGAACCTTTTGGTTAGCTTAATAAGTTGCTCAATCATGCAATTTCTAGATTTAGAAAATCAAGGTCTTAGATTATGCCTTCTAATATACTACCTTATACTTGCCTTATACTTGCTCATACCTGCTTATACTTGCTTTTGAGAAAATTCTACTTTTCGCAATTTACGGGTCTATCCTCATATCGCTTACCATTAAGTTGTAAAAGGTGTTGGGTGCAAGGGGATAAACGGACATAGCGCGTAAAAGAGCTGTATGAACCGAATACTCCTACACCACCATGAATATTAGTATATTCTGGGCGTACAGTAGTAAAATCAATAAAAGCAGGATTATTAGCTCGCATATAATTATAAAGAGCTTTATCTAAAGCACGAACGGTTATACCCACAGCTTTACTTTGGTCTGAATCGTCGTATCTCAAATTAGTTTTGCCCTCTAGCTGGCTAAGTAAAAAGCTTTGAAAATCTTTTCCACTTTGAATGCAAAAGCAATCGGCTAAAGAACAAGTAGTGTTAGATTCGGCAAAGGGAGTCGCATACTGAAACGTTAGAGTATCTAACTTATCATTCTCCCTATAAATAAAGTGAAAGCTAAGCTCGAAGCCCGCACCGGCATTACGCGGCGCACAGCTGCTGCGGCTACGGCGCATACGTAAAGAAAAATTAGATTGCTGAAAAGGAGCTTCAGGCCAAGCTAAACGATTACCCGGTAGTACTACGGGCTCTCCTGGTGAAGTGATATAAGGAACCTCCGGAATAGTAGTAACCGCATAAACAGAATCTACTCTCTCATTTTCACTTACCTTTACCACTAGCTTATAAGTTTGCCCTACCCTAGGAGTAAATTGAACTTTATAAACAGTAATAGAAGGATAAAAATTGGTAGTAGAACGAGTAATTCTTTCTGAAGTGCAACGAATAGGGCTGCCCCATAATGTATCTCCTTGACTATTTATAGAGTGCAAAGGTTGTAAATATACGATAGCATTGGCCAACGAAAGGTCGGTCTCTTTTGCGTATACTACGCGATCTCCTTTTGTTTGAAAAGCACGGGCTACTCGAATATAATGGGTAGCTAAGGAATCGTCAGCAGAAATAAGCCCATATACTACCAATACTTTCTTAGCATTTTCGCCAATATATCTAGGATCGTATTCATCAAGCTCATTCGAACACTGAATGAAGCACAAAGCAAGTCCTAACAGCAATAAAAGAGTCTTAGACATAAACTAATTCGCTACCAACAAATTTAGCGAAATCTTGTAAGTTATTGCTATATCACCCAAAATGTGATAAATATTTACACCTAACAACATAAACTTTACTAGACGCATACTTATACTATACCAAAATTATTATCCACCACATGACTTAATTAATATATATTTATATTTGTTACTATTAGTAAAAAGAAATTAGCCTAAATGTTGCTTTTTATTCCAGAGTATTGGCTTTGGGGTTTATTTAGTGCGGTAATTATTACTTTTTTGATTTTTGATTTAGGTATCATCCACAAAAACCCTAAAGTTATCACTTTTCAAGCAGCTGTCAATCAGTCTATATTTTGGATTGCTATTGCTTTATCATTTTGCCTGATTTTGTATTTTTACTATGAGCCCCCTGGTAAATTAACAAGTACCGATGCTGCAGTAAGCTATCTTACCGCCTACCTAATAGAAAAGGCGCTTTCAATGGACAATATTTTTGTTATTCTGCTCATTTTAAGAACCTTCAAAATTGAGGAAGAATATCACCATGAAGTTCTCTTTTGGGGCGTGCTGGGGGCCATAGTTATGCGCTTAATATTCATCCTTTTAGGAAAATTTTTCGTTTCTCAAGGAGAATTTGTGCTTTGGATTTTTGGAGCAATACTTGTGTACACTGGCTTCAAAATGCTTTTTTTTAACCACAAACAAGAAGAAGGACCCGACCCAGAAAAAAATCTTATACTACGCTTTGCAAGAAGCTATTTGCGAATCACGGGAGAACCCCACAAAGGGAAACTCATACTTTTCAAAGAAGGTAAACTCTATTTTACAAAATTATTTCTTGTTATTCTACTCATTGAATCTACCGATTTAATTTTTGCAATCGATTCTATTCCTGCAGCTTTTTCGGTTTCCACTGATATCATGGTGCTTTACACCTCCAACATTTTCGCCGTTATGGGCTTAAGAGCGATGTTTTTTGTACTATCCAATATCATCCATAAATTTCATTTACTCAGCTATGGACTATCCCTGGTATTATTATTTATAGGCGGTAAAATGCTTTACACTCCCTTAATAGAAGGACTACAACACTTTAACATCTTGAATCAAAATGTAGAAACCCATATTAGCCCTGTAATTTCTCTAATAATTACACTCACTTTATTGGGGGGTGCAATTATACTTTCTATCCTTATACCGCCTAAAAATTAGTTCTAAAACATATTGATTGATTTAATATACTATCACTCGCTTAAAATTTATCCTACTAAGTAAAGAATCGCTAGAGTTATAAATATCCTAATGATTTGCTAAGAAATTTCTATATTTGTTTATGCTTTGGCATATTCTCACAAAAGCATTGTTAATTTTATTAATCCCTTCTTTGATAACATTTTGTACCATGGAAAAAAAAATTGTTTCTCCTGCGGGTGCTCCTGCGCCCATAGGTCCTTATAGTCCAGGAGTAAAAATAGGCGGTTTTCTGTATACTTCCGGGCAAATTGGTGTTAATCCTGCTACAGGTACTTTAGAAGGCTATACTCTCGAGCAAGAAATTCATCAGGTTATGCAAAATCTGCAAAGAATTTTAGCTGCTGAAGGATACACTTTTGAGCATGTTATCAAAACTACAATCTTTTTAAAGAATATGGACGATTTTGCTAAGGTTAATGAAGTTTATGGTTCCTACTTTAAAGAAGGCAACTACCCCGCAAGAGAAACTGTACAAGTGGCTCGCCTACCCAAAGATGTGAACGTAGAAATTTCAATGATAGCCTACAAGCCCTAGCCTTTATTTAACTTTACAAACCATCTGTACATACATATACTCGTGAAAACAAGTGCCCTAATTATGATAATTGTAGTGCAAGTTCCGATCGTGCTATTTACCTTCTATTTTTTATGGCGAGCTATTACTGCACCTAAAAGAGAGGAGCCTGATTCTTTTTGCGAAAATGATAATGATGGCTAATGAACATTAGGCAAACATTATATACCCTTATTACAAACTTAAAAGCCAATCTACTCTATGCCCTACCCCAAAGTCAATTTCGCGGTCTGCTAGTAGCTTTGTTTTTCTCTTCTTTAATAGTAATTCATGCCTACTTTGATTATAAGTCTAATAATCAAGTTAACCTTGCGCCTTATATACCCCAATTAGATGCAGTAGATAAAATTCAACCCCTTGGGCCTAGAAGTATAGAAATCAATACAGCGGATAGCCTTACACTCCTAAAATTACCAGGGGTAGGGCCTACTTTAGCTCGAAGAATTATAGCTTACCGAAAAAAGAAAAAGTATTTTCGTTCTATCCAGGAGCTTGCCCAGGTATATGGTTTGGAGTATGAAAAAGTTTCTCCTTTTCTCTGGCTTGATTCTACGCTATTAGCAGCTTGGGAAAAAAAATATGCTATTCGCCCTCCCTCCTATAAACAAAACTTGAATACAATCACGGCGGACAATCTGCAATCTACTCATTTGCTAGATTCTTCGCTAGCTCAAAGACTCATTCATTATAGAGATAAAAGAGGAGGATTTGATAACTGGCAACAAGTAGCTAAAGTATACGGCATAGAGAAATGGCAAATTGAATTATTGCAACAGTACTACTACTTAGAATTACCGAAACTAGAACTCAACCAAGCAGATAGTTTAGCCCTAGTGCGCCTACCAGGCATTGGACTAATCTTAGCAAGACGTATACTAAGATATAAAAAGTCCTTGGGTGGCTATTATTATTCAGTGAAGCAGCTACGAGAAGTATATGGAATTTCGGAGCAAACATATGCAAAGATTTCGCATCGCTTATATGTAGATACATTAGCAATAAAAAAGCTACCCAAAATTCAAATAAACCTTATTTTAGCGGAGGAGTTAGAAAAGCACCCCTACTTCAAAAAAAATCAAAGGCTAGCAAGAAGAATTATTAACTTTAGAAATAAATATGGACCTTTTCGCAGCTCACAAGATTTAATGAAAGTATACGATATGGAAGTAGAACTTATACAAAAATTATCTCCCTATCTTAGTTATGAAATACCCTCAAGTGAATAAAAAGCTATCAAAACTCTAAAAATTAAATTCATTATTAGCTACACAAAGTAGAATTATTTTGGACGTTAAAATTTTGAAATTTTAATTCTTGCCAGGTATTAATTAATTTTTCTGTACTTTCTTTCCAGCTATACTGTTTTTGAATAAAATTTCTTGCATTATTTCCAATTTGCTGAGCCCAAGTAGGTTCAGTTAGTACTTTATATATTGCTTTTGAAAATTCATGAGCATCTTTACAAATAATAACCTCATGTAAGTTTTTGGCATTCAAAGCCTCAGCAGCAAGAGGGGTAGTTAAAACGGGGAGGCGCATAGCCATAGCTTCTAGCAACTTATTCTGTAAACCAGAACCCGTAAAAAGGGGAGCAACAAAAACTTTACTTCTCACTAAATAAGGCTTAATATCATGTACAAAGCCTGTCACTACCACGTTGGAAGAAGCCAAGGCACGTACTTTACGCGAAGGATTAGTGCCCACTAAGTATACTTTAACGGTGGGCGAATAATTTTTTACAAGAGGTAAAATTTGATGAGCTAGATAAATAGCAGCTAAAATATTGGGAGCATAGCCCATATTCCCTGTAAAAAGAATATCTATATCCTTTTCCACCTCTTTAGCGGGTTCAAATTCTAAAAATTCTTTTGCAATTCCGTTAGGTATCACAGTAATCAGTGGCTGTAAAGAGGGGGGAAAATATTTTTTATCAGCCTCCGAAATAACTGAATATCCATGAAACTTTTGAGCTACATGTAATTCAAAAGCCTTAACTCTTTTAGCTTCCCACCTAAATAAAATTTTACTCAAAAAATTCCCATATTGCGACCGTTTTTCCATTCCTGCTGAAAAACAATCCATATAATCTAGATAATAAAGGCAAGAATAACTATAATCGACATTCAAAGTCATTCGAATTAACTGGACATAACATACTTCAATATTATATTTCTCAAGCAGTATTTTTAGCTTTTTTTTTACAACCTTGCTCCGAAAATAATTTACTTGAAAAGGATATTTATTAAAAAGACCTCTTAGTAAATTCCAAACTATTTGATAACCACAAAGAGTCACAACTTCAATTTTTTTACAATAAGGAGTCAATTCGGATAGGTATTGAGCAAAATTAGTATCCTCCGTAAGGCAAACTATATAGACCTCGTGGTTTTTGCTTAGTTCTTTTATCTGGTAATACGCCCTAAGCATATCTCCTTTATATAGCGGATAAGGGAAACGGGGTAATACCATTAATATTCTCATAGCAAAGTTTGATAAAATTGCTCAAATAGTTTTGCTAATTGATTACAGTTATAGTTACTTGCCACTAAGTTTTGAGCCTGCAATTCAATTTTCTGCCTTTCTTGCGGATGTTGCCAATAATACACTATTTTTTCTATAAACTCGTTAGGAGTATTAGCTACCACAAAATGAACACCATCTTTTCCTTCTATCCCCTCTAAACCAAGGGAAGTAGAAATAACACACTTTCCTATACTCATTGCCTCAATAATTTTAATGCGCATCCCGCTGCCAGCAAATAAAGGGATAATCACTAAAGTATATCTGCGTAAAAAGGCAAGAGCATCGGGTATTTCGCCATGTACAAATACCCTTGGAGCACGAAGCTCTTTTAAAGATTCAGGTAAATTTCTACCTGCAATATGAAATTCTCCCTGAGTAGCTAAATTCTTCCACACCTTCTTTAGAAACCAATATAGACCCTGTTGATTAGCACGCCAATCTAGGCTTCCTAAAAAACAACAACTTCGCTCAATAGTAGGAGATTCTTCCAAAGGAGTTTTAGGAGAAGGAATAGAAACGCAAGCCGGAATGACTCTTAGTGGCTTAGTGTATCCTAACTTTTGAAAAGCGGCAGCATCTTTTTGAGTAATGGGGATAATACCATCGAAAAAATGAATGTATTGTTTTTCAAATTTTTTTCCTTTTTGGGCTAAGTAATAATAATACCATTTTGGGGGCCAGTAAAAGGGTGTCACTTTAGCTAGTCTTTGCCAAATTTCGTATTCTATGTTGTGTGCTCTTAGCACTAAAGGAGCTTGAGTTTGTTTTTTTATAAGGGGAGCATATGTACTTAAATAAGTGCCCTCTAAATGAATAATATCAAAATGATTTTGGGTCAGAATTTCTACTAATAATTTTTCAAAGCCTGGATGAAAAAAACGTTCTATATTGTAAGGGATCTTTCCCCATAAAAAGCTTTTGAATGCCATGCTCAAGCGGGGAGTAGTATCAATAGTATACGCATAAAGGGAAGAAGAATATGTTTTCAAAGCTGCAGGATCAGCAAAATGTTTTTTAGTGTTCAACATAGCTAGCGTTAGCTGATGTCCTGCTAAAGCAAGGCTTTGAATTACCTGATACATAGCGATAGCCCCCCCATCCTTAGGGGGATAGGGCACCCTTAAAGTAACAATAAGAATTTTCAAACTTCTAAATTGCTTAGAATTGAATAAGCTTATACATAAGTGCCAATTTAATCAATTCAGCTGTATTATGGGCTTCTAACTTTTGCATAATTCGAAGTCTATGGGTTTCTACTGTTCTGGGACTTATGTATAATATATTTGCAATTTCTCGAGTATTATAGCCATCAGCGACATAGCGTAAAATTTCCCTTTCTCTATTTGTTAAAACAATTGTTTTTTCTGACCTTGATGGATTATAATGATGTGAATCACAACTACTAAAAATAATTTTAGCAACTTGATGACTATAATATTTTTCCCCTCTGGCAACACTACGTACTGCATTCACCAGCTCCTCTATTTCAGCAGTTTTTAGAATATATCCCTCTCCGCCACTTTTTATGCTTCGAATCACATACTCTGGTTCATCATGCATTGAAAGAAAAAGAATTCTTACATAAGAGTGAGTTTTGCGAATTCTATTAGCTACTTCAAATCCACTTACATCAGGTAAAGAAATATCCATCAGCATAACAAACACAGCATCTGTATCTTTTCAAGAGCTTCCTCCCCTGAGTCAGCTTCTCCAATAATCTCTAAATCTGCATACCTAGTTAAAATGGATTTTATTCCTCGCCTAACAAGCTTATGGTCATCTACTAAAAAAATTTTTATGGTAGCAATCTGATCACCCGTATAATTCGAACAGTTGGAAAATAACATAGAGAAGTGCCCAAAATTACTGAAACCTTTCTAAAGCAAATTTTTTATGACTGTTTTAAGTTTTACACTGAAATAAGTTCATAAAATCAAGTAGAATTACAAATTAGTTCAAAATTACTATTTTGCAGCCTAATTTATTTCAGCCCCATAATCTATAAAATCAACTTTTTGCTTAGGTTAATGATGCAATCCCAATTTTTCTTTATCTATCTAGCAAGTAAGTCTCTAAAAGAGATCAAACTTAATATAGGCACAAAAGGGTAATATTTCGAAAACTAAATAAAATTAAAAACAGAAGTATTTATAATACTTTACCTAAAAATTACTGATGAATATTAATTTACTTCAAACTCTACTGCAACTATTTGCAATTCTTACCAAAGAGGACGGGATCACAGAAAAAGATAATCAAGTTGTACGAAATTTTTTAGTGCAACAATTTAATGAGTCTATCGCCAATGAGTATCTAGAATTATTTAAAGAATTTACAAAATATCAAGAACAAGTTGATATTCGCGAACTCTGTTCGAGCGTCAATAGCGAACTTACTTACGAGCAAAAAATTTTTCTTTTAATTCGTCTTATTGAACTAGCCTATTCAGACGAATCCATATCTTTAGACGAAGTAAAGAACATCATTTTAACAGCTAAGTACTTAAATATCGACTATAAAGAATATCAAAACATTTTCAATTTCATAACCTCTAGCCGTCCTTCAAGCCACAATATCAAAAATCTGCTAATTATCGGGCACGAAAATACCATATTCAGTGATAACTTTATTCAAGTTGAAAACTTTCCTGGCTTCTTAGCCGTCCTACTTATTCCCACTGCCAATCTCTATATCACCCGCTATATTGGCAGCAGCAATGTTTACCTTAATGGGCAAAATATGCAACCAGAAGTAGTTTACTTTATCAACCCGGGAAGCGTTATAAGAGCCCAACGTACTGAACCCATCTATTACAGCGACATTGTAGATAGCTACCTCCATAGCTCTCGCAAACAGAAAATTGGACTAGAAGTTCGAAATGTCAGTTATGTATTTACCAATGGGAAAATAGGATTACGAGATATTAACATGTATGAAGAGTCCGGGCGATTAGTGGGCATCATGGGAGCAAGCGGCGCCGGCAAGTCTACTCTTTTGAACGTTTTGAATGGAGTTAATAAACCTACTAGTGGGTATGTAAAAATTAATGGTATTGATATTCATCAAAATCCTAAAGATGTTGAAGGTCTCATCGGATATGTTGCCCAAGAAGATGCCCTCATCGAAGAACTTACTGTATATGAGAATCTTTTTTTTAATGCCCAGCTTTGCTTTGGAGATCTTAGCAATAACCAGATTGATGAGCTTGTGCAAGAAATGCTTGAAGAATTAGGACTTCTAGAAATAAAAGACTTGCGAGTGGGTACCCCCTTGAATATGAAAATTAGTGGAGGACAAAGAAAAAGATTAAACATCGCCTTGGAACTAATTCGTGAGCCTCCCATTTTATTTGTAGATGAGCCTACCTCTGGACTTTCCTCTCAGGATTCAGAAAACGTAATGGATTTATTAAAAGTTTTAGCTAATAAGGGCAAGCTAGTAATAGTAGTCATTCATCAGCCCTCCTCTGATATCTTCAAACTATTTGATAAAATATACATTCTAGATGTAGGAGGCTATCCAGTTTATTATGGTAATCCATTAGAAGCTATTCGATATTTTCGACGCAATCAGAATTATGTGAACTCAGAGTATGTAGAATGCCAGGAATGTGGAAATGTAAATCCTGATCAAATTTTCTCCATCCTAGAAGCCAAATTGATTGATGAGCAAGGAAAATTTACCAACATTCGAAAAGTTTCTCCTGCAGAATGGTACGAATTACATGTAAAAAATTACGTGTTTCCTACCCAATTACCTAAATACCCTAAACCCGAAACTAATATTATTCGCCCTTCTCGTTTAAAGCAATTTTTTATTTTCACCTACCGCGATATTCTAACTAAAGTATCTAATATCCCTTACTTAATTATCAGTTTATTAGTGGCCCCTTTATTGGCTATTACTTTAAGCTTTATACTAAAGGCTAACAGTGGCAATCCTGCTTCCACCTATACTCTCTATGAAAATGATAACTTGCCTGCTTACATTTTTGTTTCCATCCTAGTTGCGCTTTTTGTGGGACTCACGATGAGTGCGCAGGAAATCTTACGTGATCGGAAAATACGCAAGCGTGAAAATTTTTTGCACCTAAGCAAAAGTAGCTACCTACTTTCCAAATTGACGGTACTTTTTGGACTCTCCGCTATCCAGATGGGCAGCTATGTGGTTATTGGCCACGGGGTGATAGAGATTCTAGAACTGCGAATCGATTACTGGCTTGTTTTGTTTTCCTTAGCTTGCTTTGCTAACCTTTTAGGACTTAATATTTCAGCTACTTTTAATTCAGCTGTTACCATTTATATTGTTATTCCACTGGTATTGATTCCCCAAATTATTCTAAGTGGTGCCCTTGTGCGTTTCGACGCTTTACATCCTAGCATTGCTAACCGTAAACATGTACCTTTGGTAGGCGACTTAATGGTTTCCCGCTGGGGCTATGAAGCATTAGTTGTGAGGCAATTTACACATAATAGTTATGAAAGAAATTTTTTTCAATATGATTTTATTATCCGCGATACTCAATTTCGTCTAAATTACTGGCTAGCAGTTTTAGAAACCTGGGTAAGTTACTGTAATAACCATTACCAACAAGCTGAAAATAAACAAGCAGTAAAGCAAAAACAAAACTTGCTAAAACTAGAACTGCAAAAAGAAATTCAACGCCTTAAGTGGAAACAATTCTATCCCTTACTGACTAAGTTGGATACTACCAATTTCTCACCTCTCATCGAAAAAGAACTTCAAGAACTATTTCAAAATTTGCGTTTTTATTACCTTAGTATTATAGAAAAGGCTACAACCCAAAAAGAGCGTGTATTTAAAATGCTAGAGTCCCGGCAAATAGATCTTACTATTTTGCAAGAAAAATTTTCTAACCGAAGGCTTGTGGAGCTACTCGAAAATCGAAATTCTATAGATAAATACTTTGAAACTTCTCAAGGAATCATTCGAAATACTGATCCTATCTATTTTGTTGCTACCCCTAGCTGTGCCCTAGACTATCGTACCCATTTTTTTACTCCCCGAAAATTTTGGCTAGGATTATATTGGGATACTTATTGGTTTAATATCTTTTTTATCTGGCTATTTAGCATTGTTTTATATAATACTCTATACTTAGAAATTTTCCGTGTTATTCTCGCAAAAGTTGAACAAATTTATAACCAAATTCAACTTTTTTTTGATAAAGTTGAGCATTAGATTTTATCATTGATTTTTTTTATTTTAGAATAAAAGTGCTGCACCAAAATTTTACCGGATTTATGTGGAAATTTGAACATCGCCTAAAAGTAAGGGTCTGGGAGGTAGAATACAAAAATTTGATTCAAATTGAAAATATTGAAAAACTGGTTCGCTATGGCAATGAAGTGGAAAAAAGAGGCGAATCTTTAATTCATAATCGAGTGTATTTATACTTTACAGGGTTGTATGACCGAATGGGAGTAGAAGTTTATGAAGGCGATATAGTTCGAGTTACGCCCAATCCTGATGTTTATTACAATCGGGTAGTGGCGTGGTTTCCGGAGCGGGTTAGTTGGTGGCTCTATAAGTTGGACCGCAAATTCGACGTTATTTTAAAGGCTGAATCTCAAAAACAAATTGAAGTAATAGGCAATGTTTTCCAAAATCCTGAGTTGCTTATTCCTTCTTAGCTAAAGAATAGAAAATATGGAATTTATCTTTTCTCAGCAGCAAAATGAACAATGGCAGCGATTAATGAGCCTTTTAAAAGAAAAATTTCAGCAAGAAATTAAGCTGGAAGGTCTACTATTATTAATAGGAATTCAAGAAATAGGGGGAAGGGTACGCCCCTATACAAAAGAAGAAAAAATTGACCTTATGCACGTGGGGCTATGTGCTATTTTGGAGCCGGCAGGCTATTATAAAAAAACCCATATAGATTCTGAAGGCTGGCCCCACTGGGAATTAGTTCGGCCACTTGAAAATAGAGACGTATTTAATCAAAAACTTTTTTTACGTTACTATATTCTAGAATATTTTCTAAAAATTTTTCCCCAAGAACTACTATCTAACTAAAAAAATTACTTTATATGCACTACCTCAGTGATAAGTACTAATAATTTAATTTTCAATTATCTTCATATTTTTTACCGTTTTTCTTTTATATCTTTGCAATCACTTAATATATTGTATACTAAAAGTTAATTAAACTCTCTCTTTTAATAAAACAATAACTATTTAATTTTGCTTAAAATAAAAAAATATCACAATTCATTTTATCTCGAAAAGCAGTATGGAATTCATTTTTTTTCGCCTTTTTACTTTAATTCAATTTGTTTGGGCTTTGATAAGTATATTCATTTTCATTCTGGCGTTTTGGAGTTGTTCTCAAAAGCCCAAAATAAGCGAAGTGAAAAAAAATGAATCGAGCACTGCAGTTCATTACGAGGATGGCTTATATGGTGATAATCATATGCAATTTGCACTAGCAAGTAACCAGACCTCGTGGGATCTAAGCTACTTTGGTACAGCCAACCTCCAAGACTACGAAAGTGTAGAAGATGAAGATATGGATGAAAAAGAAATATTTTTGGAGGAGCTTAAAGAAGCGGGTGTTGATCTATCATTATTTGAAAAAAATAATACTGCCGATCTCCTGTTGGATAGTCTAGATAATCAAGAAGCCCAACAGCCGCCTGTCGCTACTACGAGCCCTATTAGCATTAGCAAAGAAGAAAAAAATATAACCTCAAATGATAATACCTCGTCTAGCGGATGGTTTATTAACCCTCAGTCGTTGATATTTGACAAAAATGATCCTGATCCTGAGCATGATGAATTCGTAAAAGTAGATAAAGAGCCTGTTCCTATCAATCTAGAAGCTATATTTAATTCTATCGAATATCCGCCTGATGCAAAGCGCGAGGGTGTAAAGGGGACTGTTTACATTAAGCTTTTAATTGATCGAAATGGAATTCCTAAAAATTATTATGTCCGCTATTCGCCCGATAATCGTTTGAAGAATGCAGTTCTAGATAAACTAAAGTACGTAAGGTATAAGCCAGCAATTCTCAATGGAAAGCCTGTGAAAAACTGGGTACAAGTTGAGTATGAATTCAAATAAAGTAACTAGGTTAGAGTGAAAAAAGCACTTTTCCCAGGTACTTTTGATCCTATTACTTACGGCCATATTGAAATCATTGAAAGGGGCCTCAAGCTGTTTGACCAAATAGTAATTGGTATAGGAAGTAATACTGCAAAGAATACTATGTTTACCCAGCTTCAAAGGTCCGCGTGGATAAAAAAATATTTTGCTAATGAGTCTAAAATAACAGTAGAATTATATAACAATTTAACCGTTCAATTTGCTCGTTCTATTAATGCACAATTTATTTTACGAGGCTTGCGAAATGCCCCCGACTTCGAGTATGAAAGAAATATTGACCTGCTTAACAAGCACCTTGATTCTTCCATTGAAACTATCTACATTATTTCTTCGCCTAAAACAGCCCATATCTCCTCTACCCTAGTACGGGAAGTAATTAGGTACCGAGGAGACTTACAAGGTTTAGTACCCGAACTAATTATCAAAGATATTTATGCCTTAGAAGCATAAGTATTTCTCGTATCGTGGCATAAGTATCGAGTTGCGATAAGTTTAATTCTTGAAGTTCGAACCATTTTACCTCTTCTATTTCTTCTGCTTGCTGGGGGGTAAATGATTGGTCTTCCTGGGAACAATAAAAAATATACCAAGCTGTTGGCTTTAAAAACCATTGTGCTTTCTGCTCATAAATATGGTATGTTTTATATAAGAAACTAACAAGTCGAATTCCTTGTATACCCGTTTCTTCTTGCACTTCCCTTTGCGCAGCAGTAGCCGCAGATTCATCGTTATCTATCTTCCCTTTAGGAAGATCCCATTTTCCTCTTCGGTAAATCAATAAAACTTTTAGAGAGGGGGTAATTACAATCCCGCCTGCTGCAGGAACTATACAAAAAAAACGACTTAGTTCTTGGTAAAAGTTGCCCAGAGAGGATAAGCTCGAAAAGTGAAGAGTATAACACTCTTTAGTATTATGTTTTTGAGTTATAAGCTCAAATATTTCTTTGGCTGAATAGACTTGCTCTAATATTTCGCTTTTTTCTTTCACTTCTAAAGATAAATAAAAATCACCACAAAAAATTTTCATAACTTTACAATATGAAAACTCAACCTGAAGCTTCGTTAAAGCTAGCAGATTTATTCTTGCGTAATAAAGTTTTTGATTATAATTTAGAAGTGCCTTTTACCTGGTCTTCAGGCATATTAGCACCCGTCTATTGCGATAACCGCAAAAATTTATCGTACCCTGATACTAGAAACTTTATTGTAGAACTTTTGACTACCAAAGCTAAGCAATTCTTTTCGAAATCTGAAATTATTGCGGGTGTTGCTACAGGTGGAATACCCTATGGAGTACTCCTTGCCGATAGACTACAACTACCTTTCATATACGTTCGACCCGAACCCAAAAAACATGGTCTAAAGTTATCTATTGAAGGAAACTTAATTCCCTCTGCACATGTATTGGTAGTAGAAGATCTAGTATCAACGGGAAAATCAAGCCTAGCAGCTATACGCACCTTACGCGAGCAGGGTGTAAAAGCGGATAGTTTGTTAAGCATATTTTCCTATGAATTTGAAGCTACGCAAGAGAAATTTTTACAAGAAAATATACACCACGAATACCTGTGCAACCTGGATATGGTTCTAGCACAAGCTTTGGAAAATAATTTTATTGATTCCTTCACTTATACCCAATTGATAGAATGGAAAAAAAGCTATCGAACGGAAAAGTTTTTTTACGCTTAAAATCAAAAAACTAAAATAATAAATCTTAATTTATTTTATGTCTACATCGGAATTTCTTGAGAGGGTCCAAAGTTCTTTACAGCCCCAAATTATTGCTTCCAAAGTTTACGTAGGAGAACTTACTATTACCGTTTCTCCTAATGACCTTTATCTAGTAATGAAGCAATTAAAGGAAGAATTTGGTTTTAATTATTTTGTAGATATAGTTACAGTTGATCATTTTAGAGAAGAAAAAAGGTTTGAGGTAAATTATAACATAGTAAACTTAGAGCAGGGAAAGCGACTAAGAGTAAAAACTTTTGTAGAAGAGGATAACCCTGTCCTTGAAAGTGTAGTTTCTATTTGGCCTGCAGCCAATTGGCATGAAAGGGAAGCTTATGACATGATGGGTATTCGTTTTCAAAACCACCCAGATCTGAGAAGAATGTACATGCCTGAAGATTTTGAATATTTTCCACTACGAAAAGAGTTTCCTCTTATAGGCATTCCTGGGTCTATACAAATGCCTGAAAAAGATCCCCCAAAGGAATACAAATAATAAACATTGCCTAGAATTGTAAGCAAAGAGTAGTCTCTTCAAATTCTCTTTTTGAAGATGCTATTCTTTATTTATATTTTTGCAGGTACCATTATGTTGTTAAAATACCAGCTAAAAATACTAATTTTACTTACCTCCTGTAGCTTTATTCTAATTGTGAATGCACAAACACCCGAAGTTGTATGGGTTGCACAAATTGACCCTTCCTTGCAATTTTCTGTAGAACAGGCTTTAAAAGAAACATCCGAAAGAAAAAGATTAAAATTTTTTTTCTCTCCCCAAGATACCCTCCATAACCTACATAAGTTCTTAGATTTTCAAGAGCCTATACTAGAAATAGATTGTTTTATTCCTAATCTTAAGATTATCTATCGCCGCTATACTTATTTAATTAGTACTCATTGCGGTAAAATACTAAAATTTGAAAATAAAGCTCCTTTTGAGCCTGCCCCCATTCCCCTAGCAACAGATTTTTTACTAACTCTTTCTAGCTTAGATTATCTACAGCGCTTTCAACAAAAATATTTCTTTACGGCATACCAGTCCTATTTTGAACAACTGGAGCAACAACTACCCTCCGCCAAAACAATATTTCTCAAGCGTCAAGCTGGGCTACAGTCTCACCTTTTCCTAACAAGAGACTCCTTGCTGAGTACTTTAGCCCCCACCATAGAAGTAGGCACGCTTATCAACTATAATTTCAGTGAAGACCACGAAAGAGACACTATCTACCAAAACATTGAACAAAAAAATTTAATATTGCCCCCTAACCCCAGAGAAGCACTCTGGGAAATAAAGGAGGATTGGGATCGAAAAAACAACCCAGAAAATTTTTGGAAACGAATCCTTAAATCAATTCAAAAACTATTTGCACCCCAAAATCGGTTTATTCATTATAGAAGATAACTAGCCATTTTGCACTACTTTACAGCAAGATAATTATGGTTATAAAAACCGAAGAAGAACTTATAAAAATTAAAAAGGTAAGTGAAATTGTAGGTATTACACTCAAAAAAATGCAAGAATATGCCAAACCTGGAATGAGTGCAAAAGAGCTAGATGAATACGGTGGTAAGTTATTAAAAGAATTCGGTGCTCAATCTGCTCCACGCCTTGCTTATAATTTTCCAGGTAATACTTGCATTTGCATCAACAAAGAAGTAGCACACGGTATCCCAACTGAAAACAAAATTTTCCAAGAAGGAGATTTAATCAACATCGATGTATCTGCTGAATACCAAGGGTTTTGGGCTGATAATGGCGCTTCTTTTATTTTAGGAAAAGACTTACAAAATCTCTCTCCTTTGGTAGAAACTTCTAAAAGAATCTTACATATGGCCATTCAACGGATACGCCCAGGCATGAAAATTAACGAAATAGGAAAACTTATTGAAACAGAGGCCAAAAAAGCAGGGTATCGTGTTATTCGAAATTTAGTAGGGCATGGTGTAGGAAATAGCCTACACGAGCCCCCTCGAGAAATTCCCAATTTTTACGACCGACTAAATACCCAACGATTTGCTAAAAATAGCGTTATTGCTTTAGAAACTTTCATATCTACCCATTCTAATTACGCTAAAGAACTTAATGATGGTTGGACCCTTGTGGGCGACTTAGGCGGATTTGTCGCTCAACATGAGCATACTTTACTCATTACTGACAAACAACCCGAGATTTTAACCTATATGAATGGTATTTAAAGCTATTCCCCTAAATAGGTTTTTATATTTACTCTAGCCAAAAAACTTTTCCATAATGCTGACCTCTTGTTGTTTGTACTTGATAAAAATACCACCCTTCTCTGCTTATACCAACCTCCTGCTTAAATAAAGTTATTTCTCTTTGGGGTACTACTAACAGCCCTGAGTCAAAAATCAATTTTCCTGTAATATCCCATAAACTAACTTTTTGAATAGGCTCTGAACTGACAAAATGAACATAATTTGAAGTAGGGTTAGGATAAACAGTTAATATATCATTAGCTGCACTAAAAAATTGAGAAGTATGGATAGATGTAACATTCCCTCTACCCTGTATAATCTTATTAATGCTGCCTACTTGTAAGTTATAAAAGGTTTCTTTTGTACGGTTAGAATCGGGCCAATTTACTACTACTGAATCTACTTTTTGTGCCGAGCCTAGTCCAAAGTGTAAACGAGTAGGTTTTTGCGATCTTACCCCACGCCCTGAATTAACTTCCTGAGTATAAGACTTACCACCCGCATACACCTTAACTTTTGCACCAATTGCCATGCGATTGCCCTTTTGCGCCTCTAAATCCAACTGAATGAAATTGCCTATGTCATCCCTTATATTCATCCATAAACGAAATAAGCCTTCTTCACCTGCTGCTAAGTCTAATTTGCCATCATTATTTGCGTCTACCCATACAGCATCCTCACCTGTAACAATTTTATCTATGCCGTAATCAAAGGTCTTGAGTAAAAATTGATGATTAGGTTGCTGCTCATAAAGATCTACATAGCGGCAGCCATAGAAGGTAGTAATAAATATATCTTGTAGCCCGTCGTTATTTACGTCTCCAAAAGCTCCACCTGCGTGTGTTTCTTCATATTCAATGCCATTTTGGTCTAGCAGATTAGTAAAGTTAAAACTAGGAGCTCCTGTGTTCTGATAAATTGTAGTGCCTTGGTGCCCAAATTGGAGCATAAAAGCTGGATGAGCTAACCCGGGTAAAAGTAGGTCCATATCGCCGTCATTATCGTAATCACTCCAATCGCACCCAGTACCGTGGCTTGAGCCTGTCCTACCTCCAAATCGATACCAATCAATCTGTTTTTGAGTAGCTATATTAGTAAAATATCCTCTTCCGTCATTTTGCCATAGTTCATCAGGTTCTAAAAAATAATTGGCAACAAAAAGGTCTAGATCTCCGTCATTATCAAAATCTACAAAACTAGAACCCCTACTCCGACGGTTGGGAGGGCGATTACGAAAACGAAGTGAAGATTCTTCTACAAAATCGTTGGCACGATTATTAATCAATAAATAGTTGGGTAAAGCATCAGGACCGTTAGGACCATAGTAGCTCCAAAGCTGACCAATAAATAAATCCGGGTAACCATCTAAATTAATATCTGCAACACTAAAACTAGAAATACCCTTTAGAGAATCAATTCCAGTAACAATCTTCTCATCAAACGTATTGCCCTGATTAATATAAAGAGTACTTTTTGCAGTTCTTAAAAAAAGAATATCTAAATCATTATCATTATCCATATCGATAAAAAGGCTAGCTAGAGGAGCACCACTAAAATTAAAACGAGTTGTAACTTCCTCAAAATCTCCATTTCCTTTATTTCTAAATAACCTACCCTGCAACAGTAAATCTAAATGATTATCTTTATCATAATCGCCCCAAGCTATCGAGTGATTAGAAATATTATTAGGTATTCCTGTAGGGTTAGTAGTGCCAAAGTACCTAGGAGACTGAATTTTATCTAATTCCATTATTACATCAATACAATATGCGGAGCGCCCCAAACGCCACTCATTATCTGGCCAATTATTTGTAAAATTTAAGTATTGAAAGTAATAATTCCCCCCACTACCAGATTGGCAGGTAGGAGCTTTGGAAGCTGTATCTGTAATTAGTATAACTCCATTAGAAAGATTACTTACCCCAATAAAGAATTGGTTGTTATCAATTCGAATAGGTGTAGGAAGCTCAACTACCAGGCGCTGAATTCCAGGTTGTGTTTTTTGAATAATCAAGGGAGTAATGATATTTTTTTTCAGTTGCGGAAAGGCTACACCGCCCTCATGTCCATAGATCCTTAGGGTAGCAGTACCCGCTTCCCCTGCTAGAGCTAAAATTACTTTTGTAATAACACCCGGTGCCTTAGGCTCAAACCGAGCTACCTGTAAAGTAGCATTATTTACTCCTCGATAACCAAACCCTGCACTAATTATATTAGGATTATAGTAACGCAATGTATCTCTTACTCCTAATATTTGCAAAGGCAAAATACTTAATACCGCGCCTACTACCCCCCAAAAACAAATGTAGCATTTCATATATAATTATATTATATCCTTCTTCTTAGTCCTAATTTACAAAAAAAATAAAAAAGGGAAGCAGGAGCTTCCCTTTTTTAGACTCAAATACTACACAAATTAATTCTTTATTACTTTGGTCAAATAAGAGCTGCCTGCATCTGTTTCCAGTTCTATTATATAAACTCCTGGTAAAAGTTCATTCAGATCAACCTCTAACTCTCTATCTGCGAGATATACTTTAGGCATATAAAGAACTTCTTGCCCTAGAGAATTATAAATACGTATACTAACAATTGGTGCACTAATTGCGCCAAGCATAATTCTCAATTTTCCGCTGGTAGGGATAGGATAGCAAACTATGTATTGCTCCATATCTCGTGCCCTACTCACTGGCGTAAATTCTTTTGAAGCCGAGCGATTAGAACAACCACTGCGAGTAATTTCCACAAAGTACCTTCCTGGTATGGTAGTAGTTATACTTCGTGTTTGTCCTACCAAAATAGGCTCAGTTTGAGTTTCTCGATACCACTTATACGAATCAGCAATACTATCGCAGGTTAATGTATTTCCTTCTATTGTAAAAGTAGGCACGGGAGGCAAAGGAGTTACACGAACCCAAACTGAATCTGAAATAAGACTAAGGTTACAGGCGGGTATGCGCACCGTCACCTTCACAAACTGGGTTCTTGCCGGCTTAAAAGAATACACTGCCGAGGCAGTAACAGTACCATCACTCCAAAAATATTGAGCACCAGTAGGGTAGGTACCAATTGCTGCCAAAGTAATACTCGCCCCTTGGCAAATGCTTGTACTGCTTACTTCTAGCCTAGGATTAGGAAGAGTTTCAAAACGCACAATGGCAGTATCTCTTTGTACGCACCCTTTACTATCAGTTATAGTAACAATGTAGGTTCCAGGAGCTACTCCTAAGATATCTTTAGTAGTTTTTCCATTAGACCAAAGGTATGCATAAGGGGGTGTACCACCTGTTACAGTAAGTTCCACTAAGCCAGTAAATTGGTCATTACACTTAGCATCTGTAATACGCTTATTAGCTCGAATGGGCTGTAAGGGCTGAGTAATAATTACACTAAGATTAGCCTGGCAGCCCCTAGTATCAGTAATAGTACCATCATAACGTCCAGCCCTTAGCTGCACAAGATCTTGGGTAGTATACTCAAAATTAGCTTCATCTCTCCAAAGAAACGTATATGGAGGTGTACCGCCTGATACATTAATATTAATGGCACCATCACGCCCACCATTACAGCTTACATCTCGCTTACTTTGGAGATTTGCGACTATAGGCAACGGACTTGTTAAAATTGTGGTATCTAGCCTAAAGCAAGCCGGATTACTGCTGTCAGTAACACGGAATATATAAATACCTGCCCCCAAGTCTACACGAATTCTATCTGTTTGCGCAGGGTTCAAAACACCATTATCTAGCCATGAATAAATATAGGGAGGGGTTCCACCAGTTACAGCAAGCTCGATTCTTGCGTCGCTGCGACCAGCACAAGAAATAGGAGTAACAGTCTTACTAGCTATTTTCAAAGTAGTATTCAAGTCCACAAAAAAGGATAGCCGCGTACAAGTAGGCTGACCATTAATAAAAGTATTTATGCGTGCAGTATAGGTACCAAAAGCTAAGCCTGTAATTGTTCCTTCATTACCATTGATAACATTTGCGTAGCCATTAGGACTAGACCAACCAATAGTAGTATTTGAACCCTGAGTTACACGTAAAATAATTGCTCCATTATTAGCACCACAATCACTTGGACGCACACTTTGCAAAGTATTTATAGCTATGGCAGGCTCAGTAACAGTAAACTGGGCAGTAGCTAAACAATTTTTTGAATCAGAAACAGTAAGGGTATACGTACCAGCTGCTAAATTGCTAATATCTTCAGTAGTAGCGATAACTATGCTATTTCGACGCCAAATGTACTGGTAGGGCGGCACCCCTCCACTAATATTTACATCGATAAAGCCGTCGCTATCACCCTTACAAGCTAAGTTTAGTCGCGAGGTAGGATTTAAAGTAATTGTAGGACGCTGTATTCTTACTTCAATCACCCTATTACGGCGGCAACCATTGGCATCTATCACAGATACTGCATAGCTACCTTCGCCTACATTTTCTCGCACCAACGCAGTAGAACCATCAAACCACTCTACACTATAAGGAGGAATTCCACCTTCTATGCTCAAAGTAATCTTGCCATCTCGTACTTGTTCGCCGCACTGGCTGGGTAAAGCAATGCTAGCATTAATTATCAGCTCGCGGTCAGGTTGAGTGAGCGTAAAACTACTGATAGCAATACAGCCATTTTTATCAATAACCGTGACGGTATTAAAGCCCGCGGGAGCCACACTTAAATTTCTACCATCAACTATAGTAAATGGAAAACGGAAAATAGTATCACGGCTAGTAGACCAAATAATAGTATAAGGACCCTCACCCCCTTCAAATTCTACTCTCGCTTTTCCATCGTTACCATTGCGGCAACTTACATCCGTTTGTTTACCACTATCTCTAAGAACTTGTACTCTATTAATCTTAAGCGGCGTAGCTGCAACCCCTATTCTGATATTATCAAAAGAAGTAGTACAATTTTTTGCATCAATTATTCGGAGGTTATAAGTGCCTGGTAAAAGGGGCTGAATAGTAAAAGTAGAACGATTGCTATTATCTACTAAAGAGCCGTTTTGAGTACCCGCCCACTCGTAACGCAAAGGAGGAGTAGCGTTTGTGGTAGTTACCGTAATTTTTCCATTAAGCTCTCCAAAACATGCATTACCCACTTCTATAGTAGAAAATTGCCGAAGTACTTGAAAAGTTTGCACAGCAAAACAGCCATTATTGTCTGTTACTGTGAAATTAAAAATTCCTTCAGGTAAATTACTCACTATTATGTTTTCTCCTGTAATACTACTTCCGCTACTTAAGCCCGGAACAGCATAAGTATATGGACGTGTACCACCTCTAATTGTAAAAGTAGCACTACCCGTAGAAGCACCAGCACAGCCTACATTTTGTACTTGAAACTGTACTTGAATAGGAGAAGGCTGGTTAATAGGAATAGTTTCGAAATAGCTACAGCCATTAGCATCTGTAATACTCAAACGATATTGACCAGCACTTAACCCACTTACGGAAGAGCTGGTAGGAGTATTAATTAAGTTAAAGTTATTAGGGTTAAAATTAGGGTCTCCTAGTTTTGTCCAGATTCTATTAGTGTATGGCGGATTGCCACCTATAATGTTTACTGTAATAGCCCCATCACTTGCACCATTACAACGAAGGAACAAGCGGCTTCGAACAGAGTCAATATTATAGGCTAGTTTTGCAAATTCTCGGATAGTAAAGTTTAATACGATAGGGGGGCAATTATTGGCGTCTTCTATTGTTAAAGAATAATTGCCAGCTACCAGTCCGCTAATAGTAGAAGCTTCACCTCGTTGTATAATTGCTCCATTTTTTCGCCAAGTATAAATATAAGGGGGAGTACCAGCACCTTCCTGAAGTACGACGCCAGCCGTGCCGTTTGCTTCGCCGTTGCAGCGTACATCCGAAGTAGTTAAAGTAGCAGCACCAGCCACAAAAGGGCCTGGCTGTCGAATTACAACAAAAACAGGCAGACTAGAACAATTGGTAGAAGGGTTAGTAGCAATTACCTGATAACGCCCAGCAGCTAAATTAGAAGGATCAGGACGAGTAGCCACCACTTGTCCATTTAGTATCCAGGTAAAAATACAATTAGAACAATTTTGATTACTTATGGTAGCAGTAGCTATAGCAGAACCATTATTTCCACCAAAGCAAGTAACATCTTTAATATTACTTACTTGCACTACTGGTAAAGCTGGGTTAGGAACATTTACCAAAACTGTATCCGTACATCCTCTCAGGTCTCGAATAGTTAGGATATAACTAGGATTAGTAACTGTATTGCCTAAAACTTCTCTTAAAACAGTAGGATTAATGGCATTCACTACCCCTGTTCTTACTACGGTTGCATCATTATTATGAAGTTTATACTCTATAGGTTGAGTTCCGCCTTCTACTTCAAATTGAATAATTCCAGTAGTACTGCCACAAGTTAAAGAAGGATTCACACGAATATTGACTATTTTCAAAGAGGCAGTTTTTATAATTGTTACTGTATTGCTTTGCGCTGTACAACCCTTAGCATCTATCACCCGAAATGAATATTGTCCCTGGCCTAAGTTAGCTAAAGTATCTCTTAAAACATTATTCTTTTCTACTCCTGTGGACCAAATTATCCGATAGGGTACCCATCCTCCACCTATTACTGTTATCAATCTTCCGTCTTTTTCATTACAAGCAGATACTGGCAAATAATTAAAAGGGGCACGCACCGTGTTATCTAACGAAGCAGTAAGAGGTTCAGCTGGGCGACGTACTGTTAGATTATTAATAGAAGTAGTACACCCCTTTCTATCCACTACAGTGACAAAATAAGTACCTGGTGCTAAATTTTCTAGCACAGAATCTGTAGCTCCCGTAGACCAACTATACCTATATCCACCATTGCCGCCGCTAACACGCAACTTTATAGCTCCATTCCTTTGATTATAACAAACCACATCTCTAATACTATCAGCACGTATTACCAAAGGTTCGGGTTGGCCAACATTTACCCTGCGTACATAGGAGCAAATAGCGCCGCTACTATGTACATACGATACCCGAATATCATAAGTACCTGAGGAGAGACCGGAAAATATATTATTATTAGAAGGAGTATTATTCATAAAAGTATTGCCTGCATTAATAGGGCGAATGGCATAAGAATATGCATCAAGGCTACCTCCTACTCCTCCAATTACAGCACGAACAGTAATCTTACCATCACTACCCCCTGCGCAGCTTACATTATCTACTAAAATATCCAAGTTAGTAATACCAAAACCTTCAAAAACATTTGCTGTGGCTACGCCTTCGCAGCCTGCTCCATTACGAACTATAATATTATAGTTACCAGCAGGTAAGCCATCAAAACGAAGTCCATTGGCACTCCCTGTAAAAGGTTGCGGCGAAGAGAAACCTGGAACATTA
>JANWXU010000130.1 GCA_025057395.1 Bacteroidia bacterium
CCTTGACAAAGCTTTTGGGGTAAGTTGCTTACATCTATGGCAGGCGGTGCACTTACTGTAAAACGAATAGGAGTAGCTAAACGACTTTGCTGGCACTCCGCAGGTAAATTAGGATTAATAACCGTAACGTTTAAAGTATAAATGCCAGGTGGTAGGGTCCTTGGGCCAAAGTATCGTGTTGTGCTTGTCTCTACACCATTGAGTTGCCATGAATAAGTTTGTCCTTCTCCTTCAGGAACTTCTAGTTTCAATTCGTCGGTAGTGCAAAAGCGCCTATTATTATTTATGTCCAGTGGTGTAGAAGTAATTGCCGTGCTAGGAGCACTTACTACAATAGGATTACAATTAAGAGTAACAGCCTGATCCTCCTTGTTGCATCCTATCGCTCTAACTTCTACGGTAACTGTCTTAGTTCCTGGAGTGTTCCATCTGAGGCTAACAGTAGGGGTGGAAGCTGAGAGTCTGGAGCCATCTTGGTACCATATATAGGAGTAACCTTGACCCTGAGCTTCTACAGTAATTGACAAAAATGTATTTGCGCATATTGGGGTATTAGCAGCTCCACAATTAAGGGTAATATTTTGAGGACTTGGAGGTAAATTAACAGTAACTGTTTGAGTGGCTGTAGTTTCTGGTATACAAGGGGCTTTTGAAATTGCTGTAAGCCGAATAGTTTTTACCCCCGGTGTAGACCAGGAAATATCGAAGGGTCCACCTGTTTTGTCTGGATTAACATTAGAAGGCAGCTCCGTACAGCCATCACAATCCCAGATGTAACTAACTGATTCGGGTGCTGGCACTTGATGGGCATTAATAGTTATTGAAGTATTTGTGCAAGTTCGATTTTGGCTAATGCGAAAAGCTGGATTGCCTTGGCAATGTATTTGTACTCTGTAATTAGCTGGGTTAGTAGATTCGCACCCTGTGATACTCTGGGTTACCGAAACGTTTACTTGCCTATCGCAAATTCCTCCCCACCTTAAATTATCAGCCCGAAAAACATTTCTAGGAGGATTACCTTCAACACATCCGTTACAGTTCCAAGTAAAAGAGTATCCTTCTCTACTAATAGCATCCTGAAAGTTTTGTAATGTTCATGGGGAATCGGGTAGGATTTGTATTGCTGTGCTACTTGCTTGACAAATTTCACTCGAATAGGGTGGAACTGTATTTAAAGTAAATGGTAATATTTTGCAAACAGTTACGCTGCGTTGGCTTGAACTAATGGTGCAACCAGGAATACTTGCGAAACTAACCTCTACCCAATAAGTGTAGCTGCTACAAGGAGAGGGAGGGGAGATAATATCAGGTACGGTAAAGGTAACAGAAGATCGATTATTTGAGGGGGCATTAGGGCCTCTCCATCTATAGTGGGGATTAGGCGGCAAACATTCATCATTTACTTTGAGATCCAAAGTACCATTAGTACAATACCTATTTTTGCTACTTATTACTTCTAGAGTATTTTGTAGGTGGGTAGGACAGCGAGGTGGAATAGAGAGTTCAATTTCATTTGAATACTCCTCATTATTTGCACAGTTCCCGCCTAGATGGAGTACTCGAAAGCGAGTAGTTTGCTTAATCACAATGTTGCTAAAAATATAATTTAGGAGAATTCCCTTGCCACCTTAAGCGGCTAGTTTCTTTTTCATAATTTATCCAAGTAGACCCGTTCCAGTACTGTAGCTGGTAATTTTCAGCGCCAGAAGCATTTCTATAAGTCAAAGTAAAAGGGCAGGTTTATCCTTTTTTTCTAAAACTCCCGGATTGCAAATTTCTCGGTAGCCAAATTGAGTATTCCTTGCATCTTCTGAATTAGGGACTAAAGTATTACACCCTGGCATTCTAAATATATAGGCCCTTAAGGGTCCTGTTGAGGGAGCAATCATTTCTATAGTATAGCCACCCATGTCGCAATTAGTGTTATTGAGAGGAGCTACAGTTTGATTACTTGCATCTTTAAGTAATAGCAAAAGTGGTACTCCTATAGGGCAATTAGCTCCCTGAATTTTTTCAGGGCAAAAGGAAAACTGATACTTTCTCCCTTGTATAAAATTCTTAATTTCTTGATACTGCGAGCATCCCGTAGGACCATTGCTATTGGATATATTTGCGCTTAAGCCCACTTCTTTTAACAGTGTTTGAAAATTAGTTCCAGGGTTCGTACAGTCGCAAGTTTGCTGTTGTGCATTTAAAGCATTACTTATTTTTAGCAACAAAAACCAAGCAATGAAAAGGTATGATAAATAGGTACACATATGATATTAATCTTAAGAATTTTTGTTATTTATGCAGTTTTAGTTACAAAGGTAACCTTGTAAGTAATATAAGTAATAATAAAATTTCTGTATTGCGTATGAATGCAGAAAAGCTTAATGCAATATTTTAGTAAAATAACAAAAAAATCGTTTTTTCTTTTGTATTTCGCTTCTTAATTGCTTTTCTTTTTACTTGAAAAGACTTTTTATCCAATTAATTACTTTTATGAAAAATAAAATGATTGAAACTAATGTATAACTAAAAGCTAACCCTACTACACATCCCAACAAAAATCCTTGGAACCAAGATTTTTTTTCTACAAAGTTCACCAAAATTCCAATGACGCCAGCTATGAATGTAAGTACAAGTATCCACTCATGTAATTTTTGTTTAAGTTCTTCGTAGTTATCACTTTGATGTGCTTTTGGGGGTAAAGAAATTGATGTGGAAACTGGTTGATGCGGTGGAGTAGGAGTAGTAGTAGCAGAAGGAGAGGTGTAAGAGGGCTTTTGAGTAGTATGCGTAGCTATGGGGGTAGCATTCTTAGTATTCGGAGAAGTATTTGCGGTAGTAGTACTAGGGGTAGGGATATTTGCTATATTTGCCGCTTGTTTTACTTGCACTTTTGGAAAAGGACTAGGTATTAAATTTTCTTCTGTTAGAGGCTGCAAAGTACGAGGAGGTGGGGGCGGTGCAGGAACTTTATTTTTATATAACTTATTAAAAATATCGGCTTCTTTATCTGTACCTGTATGCGGTAAGTTTTCGTTTTCATAATTCGTTTGTTCTTCTGGCAAAGGAGTAGAGGAAGAACCAAGGGTGGAAGTAATCGGCTCTAAGGCTAGACGCTCCTTTGCTTCTTCTTCCCCGGAAAGAACTTGTAATTGCGAGGGAAGTTCTAACACAATTTCTGGAACACCAAGGTACTGCTGAATGATGCCTATCACACTTACCCATTTGTTTTCCAAGTCGTGTAATTGGAAATTATCTTTAAATTTTATTAAACACTCTTGCCACAATACTACGGTAAAAGACTGGTAAGGCCAGTACCCTCCGAAGTTAATAAAACAGCAGGGTAGCCCCTCCCGAGTATAGCTTTCTTTCACTTTTACCACTTTCCCTACTACTTCTACCTTTTGTCCTACATATTGTAGAAGTAAAGCTTTATCAGTAGCTTTTAATACTAAGTATTGGCTTCTATTGACGGTGATTCTGCCTTGAACATTAACATTCAACTGAATGTTTTTACCTAAAAATTCGTCAAGTTTAGGAACTTGTGCCGGTTCTAGGTAGCAGCAGGAAATAAGTTTTTCTATATGAGGCTTAAGTTCGGCTATTTCAGATAATTCTTTTAGAAGTAGAGAATTTTTAGGATCTGCAAAATCTTTGCTTGTGAAAAGTATATTTTCGCCATTATTATATTTTTCCCAAAGGCTTGGTTTGAGGGTAATAGCTTGCAGCCCTAGGTAAATAACAATTGTTGAGAATCTATCAAGGTAAAGATCGTAATCTTTAGCTGAGCGCTTAGGATGTTGATAATTGATATGTCCTATTTCATTAGAACGTAAAGCATCTAGGGCAGGTAGATACATTCCGTCATAATCGATTAAAAATAAATGCTCATCTTTAACAATAATATTACCATGCTGTAAATCGCCGTGTGCAACTTTTAGCTCTTCGAGTTCTCGAACTAAATTTTCAAATTCAGATATAATTTTTTTTACTTTAGGTTCTTGTTTATATGTTTGCTCTAAATAAGCATTTAGAGTTTGGCCTTCTAGCCAAGGCATTTTGATAATCGGATAAAATTTATCACTTACCCGAATGCCTTCTAATAAATACTGGGCTTTTACAAAAAAGCGTGAAGGATGGCTGTTTAAAAAATTACTAATTACTTCATACCTCTTAGGCAAATTTTGAATATCCCTATGTAAGCAGCGAATAGCATAACTCTTTTTAGTATTATTATCCAATAATTTATAAGTAATAGTAAATCCGCCAGAGTAGGGTTTAGGCAAACCCAAAATGTTAGTTTCTACACTACATTTTTGTAGTTCTGGGTCTTTGAATGCTATTTGGGGGTTCTGAATAGCAGTGTTATATTCATCAGGTCGTGGAAGTTGCATTATCTTCGAAAATTTCAATAAAGATTAAAGAAACATCATCATTTTTGATTTCTTTACTAGCAATTTTATCTTTAAGCCAATCTTTAAAATCTTGCTCGTAATTAGGAGAGTTAAGCAGTAAATACAAGGCTAGCCAAGGTTTTTGGCTTTGTTTTTGATAAAGCCAATGCGAAAGGGCATCGGTAGCCAAGATAAGAGTATCTCCGGGTAATATAGATCCTTGAAAATAAACGAACGTCTCTTCTAAATTTCGGTGGTACTGAAGATTAGAGGATATTAAACTAGGCTGATTATTAAATTCTTCCACGTTTGGAAAAGAAAAAAATAGATTATTTTCTCGAATGTGAAACAACATACAATCGCCGGCAGCAACTGCCTGATAGGTCTGGGTGGGCATACAAATGGTAATTCCTAAGAAGGTAGCAAAGGCACCTAACTCAGCTTTTTGGGCAGCATACCAGGGCAACTCTTTGGAGCGTACTTTGGCGTACCACATTTCAGAAATGTGCTTTATAGTATCCCGAACATGGGCTCTCTCAAAAGACTTTTCTTTATAACAGCACACTAACAAATCAGACCATTCTTTAGAAAATGAAGATTCTGTAGCTCCGTCTGCAATTGCATATTTGAGAACTTCTTCATTATTGAGCTCTGCGGGGGTAGGTACTAGGATATTATCTTCATTTTCTTCATCTTTATTTCCTTGCTTAGCAATTGAAATATATTTGTGTTTATAGCAAAGCATTACCGCAATTCAATACTAGGCCTTGTACCAATTTCAATTGCTGTAATAATAATATCAATATCTCCATTGAGCACGAAAGCCTTAGCATTTTCTCCTAAATTTAAGTCAAATTCCTGAGAAGCTACTTTTTGCATAAACGGTGGAAGAAAAGAAGCTCCGTTATAAAGCATTTTTGCAAAATTATCTGGTAAATTTGCTTCGGAACTTGGAAAACTAATTTGGGTTAAATTTGAGCTTCGGGTGCTGGTATGTAGATTAAATAATAAGACATTTCCGTCTGAAGAAGCTTTACTTGTAAGTTTTTGCATTTCTTCGGTAGGGTCGCCATCGGTACTTTCTCCGTCTGTAATATGAATTACAATAGGGGGGAAGCAATGAGGATGAGCGTGTAGCCAGGAATCAATAATGGAGTTGGCTAAACGAAAGGCGGCTTTCATAGGAGTTCCGCCGTAGGAGACAGGCTCGAACCAAATAGGAAATTTTACAGACATTTCTACTAATCCACCTGCTCCGTCGGGCACGCGTTTAGTTCTTTGTTCAATTCGGGCGGGGTTATTAGCTATTTCAGAAATAGGAACCAGTTCTTTTTCGGAGAGGGCGCCACTGAAAGCGGGTTTTACTCCTTGTGCGCCATATCCAATTACACCTACATGATAGTAGTCTCGAATGCCTTCCGACTTAGAGCACTTGATAACCAGCTGCTGTAAGACTCGGTTAATTACATCTGCCAAAGCTTCAGCTTTTGATTTATTGATAGTAGGGTATTTTTCATCCATTGAACCCGACTGATCAATAACAAAAAGAAAACAACTTGGATTATTCCTGCTTATTTCTGCTGAGTAGGGCATAGGGTTTTAGTTTTAGATAAGTAAAAAATTTTTACTTGATAATAATACTTAACTATTACTTGAAAGTCAATTCAAAATCTAGAAATCTTAATCACTTGTTAAATATTAGGCTTAAGCAGCTAAACTGATATTTTGAAAATACAATTTTGAAAGTATGAAAGTATAAATAAAGCAAAATAAATAAATTGAGCTGATTCTATTTTTAAAAACTTTACATTAAGTTACAGGTATTTAAGACTTTTAGTAGGCTTATAGCTCCCAGAAACTGGGGTAGCTTCTATTTGCGAACCTATTTCCTTTAAAGTTCAGTAGCAGAAAAATTTTTTGCCAAAGCTTAGTAAAATACTTAATTTCAAAAAGAATATATATATATAAACAACTTGCCATGTATTTTCCCAAAGCCCTACTTATAATGCTAAGCTTTTTGGGGGTAGTAATATTTAGTTATTACAGTTCTAATTTAAGTGCTCAATCTTTACCCCCTTACATAGCTAACCGTCTTAATTTTGTGTTAGATAGTCTTGTTACTCATACTCGAAATCCTAAATATATTGCAGGAATCTCCGCTGCTATTCGAAGTGAAAAATGGGGAAATTGGAAAGGAGCTAGTGGTAAAGTTAGAAGCACTCGAAATGAAAGGCTCACACCCGAACACTTATTTCGCATATATAGTTCTACTAAAACGTATACAGCAGCGCTGATACTGCAGTTGATGGCTGAAAATCGTTTAAGGCTCAATGACCCTATTTATAAGTACATTCGCTTGAATAATCCCCTACTAGACTCTACTGCTACAATCAGCCAACTCTTGAATCATTCCACAGGCTTTTCAGATTATACTAACGAAATGTCGTTTGTTGTTCAGGTATTAGCTAACCCTGCTCGTCGATGGCAACCATGGGAATTGATACAGTATGCTAAGCCTTGGTTCAAACCAGGTGAAAAGAAACAGTATTCTAGCACTAATTATATCATTCTAGGTTTGGTTGCCCAGAAGGTAATGCAAGATACTACTTGCGAAGTGGCTTTTCGCAAGCGGTTCTTCGATCGATTAGGTCTTCAGGCTACCTTTTTCCCGTTACGAGAAGTGACTTCTGGCCCTATGGCTATGCCCCACGATAACTTAGCAGCATTTGGACTTACTCCAGACTCTCTGGTAGATATTAGTGAAATTTTCCCTTTTGAGGGAATTGTTTCTGCAGCATGGACTACAGGGGGCTTAGTGGCTACTGCCGAAGATCTAGCTAAGTGGGGCCAATTTTTATATTCAGGTAGAGCTATCTCTAAAATTGCTCTAGATACTATGCTTTCTTCCCTAGACCCTAATTGGGACGATGATACACCGGGGTATGGTGTGTTTAATAGTAATGAAGTATGGCAAGGAACAATTGGTCATGGTGGAGCTTCCGTAGGCTATCGTTCTCTCATAGTTTGGGATCCTATTAATAAAATTAGCATAGCAGTGATGACCAACCAAGGAAAGGCAGATTTAAATGCGGTAGCACGAGCCCTATTGCGAGAAGTTCAGCCTTTGGTAACTTCTACTGTTGACTCCAAAAAATCTTATTTTTATCTCTTTCCTAATCCGTGTAGCCATACTATTTGGGTGCGGCATTCTGGTTTCATTGGCGATAATATTACTATAAACATTTACAATAAATTGGGGCAACAAGTTTGGCAGAAACAGTATGCTGCAGCTAGCGAGCAACATGAAGAGGCGATTTCGTTACCCCGCCTTGCTAATGGTGTTTACTATGTACATATAAAGGCTAGTGAATCGGAATATAAACAGAAACTACTAATTATGCAACAATAAACATATGCAAGAAAAAAAATTAGACTTTTGCCCTGATAGTGGAGCCAATGATTCTTTGCAAGCCAATATTATTAGCGGAGAGTATGATTTTGAAGAAGCTTATGTTCTAGCCCAGAAGATTTTTCCTTTTCTCAAAGCTTATTTTCGTTTTGAAATGGAGGGCCGTTCTAACCTACCTAATTGCCCTTTTTTAATGGTAGGTAATCATAGTGGGGGGCTTATGTGCGTGGATAGCTATTTATTGGCTGCTCAGTATATTCTTTGGCGGCAAAGGCCCTATTTGCGATTTTTAGTGCACGATGCACTAATGCTTTTCAGTCAGTTACCTATAGGAAAAATACTTCGCAAGGGTGGAGCTATTCGAGCCGATTATGCCCATGCAAAAAAAGCACTGGAAGCTGGCTTCTCAGTTTTAGTGTACCCTGGTGGAGAAAAGGAAAATAATCGCCCTTTTAGCCGAAGGCATGAAGTAGATTTTTTTGGACATGTGGGATATGTGCAGTTAGCCCTGGAAGCTCAAGTGCCCATAGTACCAGTGGTTTCAATTGGAGCTCACGAAACACTTATTATCTTAGGACAATTGAAGGTTCCTAGCATTGCTAACCAAATTGCGGAAATTTTAGGACTTAATACTCAAGGATTAGAAAAATTTACGCCCCAAACTCATCCTATCAGTATAACTTTCCCCTGGGGAGTAAGTATAGGACATCTTCCTTTTTTACCCTTGCCCGCACAGATTACTATTCAAATATTACCCCCCATAGATATTTCTTCTTATCCACCTAGGGCTGCGCAAGATCCGCAAATTGTAGGGTATATCGATAGAATGGTAAGAGGATATTTACAAGCTGCTTTAGATAAGCTAGCAAAAAACCGAATTCCTTGGATAGGAAAATTAGAAAGTTTGAATAAGTGGTTTTTTCAAAAAAGAGCTAATAATTGACTTAATCAAAAGGTGAAACAAATGATTTAAAAGAAGGGTAAAGTTGGTCCTTTTCTGAAAGAATAGGCTCGGTAATTGGCCAATCAATAGCTAAATCAGGATCATTCCATAATAAGCCACCTTCTGAAGGCTTATGGTAGTAATTACTACATTTGTAGTGAAAAAGACAGGTGGGCGAGAGTACTACAAACCCGTGAGCGAAGCCCTCGGGAATAAAAAAATAAGTAGGTTCGGAAGCATCGAGAAAAATTGAAAAATATTTGCCATAGGTAGGTGAATTTTTACGAATATCCACTGCTACATCTAGCACCTTGCCTTGCAAGACACTTACTAGCTTGGCTTGCCCATAAGGAGGAGCTTGAAAATGCAAACCTCGCAAAACTCCATAGGTAGAATAGGATAGATTATCTTGTACGAAAGCACATTGAATACCTATCTCTTTGTAAGCTTTTTGGTTAAAAGCTTCTAAAAAGTAGCCGCGACTATCTCGAAAAACAGCGGGCTTAATTACTACTAAGCCCGAAAGCGAAGGATAAGAAACGTCAATTGCCATAAATTTTTGCTTTGAAGTAATCTAGGGTTTTTTGAAGTCCCTCCGTTCTAGAGATTGCAGGTTCCCAATTTAGGATTTTTTTAGCCTTTGAAATATCTGGTCTTCGTACTTTGGGGTCATCTTCCGGTAAAGGACAAAATACAATTTTACTTCGACTTTGAGTAAGCTTTAGTATCTCTTGAGCAAACTCCAGAATTGTGATTTCGTCAGGATTTCCTAGATTAATTGGCATTACCTCATCACTAAAAAGTAAGCGTACAATTCCTTCAATTAGGTCATCTACATAACAAAAACTTCTAGTTTGGCTCCCGTCTCCAAAAACAGTAAGATCTTCTCCCTTTAGAGCTTGACTAATAAAGGCAGGTAAGGCACGCCCATCGTCAAGGCGCATCCGGGGCCCATAGGTATTGAAAATACGGGCAATACGAGTTTCTATGCCATGGTAGCGGTGGTAAGCCATTGTCATTGCTTCCATAAAGCGCTTAGCTTCGTCATATACCCCTCTTGTACCAATAGGATTTACGTTGCCCCAGTACTCTTCTGCTTGTGGATGTACAGTAGGATCACCGTATACTTCAGAGGTAGAAGCAATAAGTACTCTTGCACTTTTAGCTCGTGCTAGTCCCAAAATTTTATGGGTTCCAAGAGAACCTACTTTTAGAGTTTGAATAGGAAGCCTTAGATAGTCGATAGGGCTGGCAGGAGAAGCAAAGTGTAGTATGTAATCTAGGGGTCCGTTGATGTGTACGTAGTTGGTAATGTCATAGTAAATAAAAGTAAAATTGGGGTTACCCATTAGATGGGCAATATTATCTGCACTACCGGTGATGAGGTTATCCATACAAATTACTTCAAAGCCTTCGGCAAGCATTCTATCACAAAGGTGGGAGCCTAAAAAAC
>JANWXU010000131.1 GCA_025057395.1 Bacteroidia bacterium
CTTTGCGTGCTACTTGCAATGTAACACAAAATGTAACTTTTGAATGGAATCCTACTCAAGGCTTAGATAATCCTACTATCTTAAACCCCCTAGCGGCTCCTAGGCAAACTACTACTTATACTCTAATTGCAAGAAGTGGAAATTTAAAAGCAATTGATAGTGTTACAGTAACCGTAATTCCAATTGCCCAGCCTACAATTACTGAAAGTGGCGGTATTTTGACTGCGAATGTAAGCGGGGTGGGGACTATTGTAAGGTACACTTGGTATAGAGATGGAAGCCCAATTGCTGGCGCTAATAACGCTACCTATCAACCTTTAGCTCCTGGTATTTTTACTGTAGAAATAGAAAATGAAAAAGGCTGCCGCTCTATTTCCGAACCCTTCGAATTTAAAATTACCAGCCTAGAGCAGGGTTTATTTCTTGAAGGCCATAGATTATGGATATACCCTAATCCTACCACCGGCACATTCGCTATTCAAACTACTTATCCTAGCTCGTATAGCATAAGGGTAATAGATGCTTTAGGTAAAGTTATTCTATATTCTAATGCCACTTCCAGTAATATACAACAATTTGATCTATCTTCCTTCGCTAATGGAGTGTATTATATACATCTTCAAACAATAGCAGGTAATAAAATTATTACTAAACTAGTAAAGCATTAATCGACGTTATTGTTGGCTCCTTATACTTACTTTTGAGCACACCTGCAAAGGTGTGCTTTTTCTTTATAGAAAGCTATAACTAAAGTTGTAAATATAACTATAGAAAACAGCCGGCAGCCTTTAACTTTGAAGTAAAGGCTACGGCTGTTTTTTAGGTTAGTATTGTATTAATTCTTTTGAAATAAAAAGCTCTGCCAAACTCCCTTAGCTGCAAAAATTAAAGTATAAGCACCTTTAGCTAAGTTTTGAATATTGATTTCTTGCTTACCGCTTTGCACAAGTTCTTTTGCCGAAGTTGAATTTTGAAGTTTCCCATTTATATCTAGAATGAGTAACTGGGCTTCTTCGGGTAACTTTTGATTTTGACGGTTTAGAAGTGTAATTGTGTTTTCGGCAGGGTTAGGATATAATTCTAGAGCATAAGTTAGTAGCGTTAGGTTGCGAGAGCGGCTGGTAGTATTGCAGGGCTTTCCATCTTTGCAGAGAGTCAATTTGGCAACTACTGTATTGTTCACATCTACAATAGATAAGCGGCATGAGTCGTTACCGAAAATTTCTACCTTGCCAAAAGCAGCCTCGAAATTTTGGTTGCCTAATCCTTGCCCACCAGCATTCCAAATATTGAGGTCTTCTTTAATTAGGCTTCCAACAAATGGTAAATTTTTAGCATTGGCCATGAAAGAAGCTAGTCTTGAATTATTCTGCGAAAAGTTGCCGGACATCAGTTCTGGTATACCCGCATTAGTTCCATCATCAATGGCTGAAGTATGGGAGTCGCCTGAAAGAAAAATTACATTTTTGATATTATTCTTTTTTATAAAATCTAAGATTTCGTCCTGTTCCTGGGCAAAACCTGCCCAAGTATCTACTGTTGCGCTTAATAATCCTTCAATTCCCCCGCCAGGTATTTGTTGTAATAACTGGGGGGGCAATAGTCGTAATTGTTGTAAAAGAGCATCGTTTTCTGTAAACTCCTTTATGAGTCTACGGTACCCCTTATTGAAAGCGACCCCGCCAGCAATAAATTTCCAGTGAGCTTTAGAATTTTTTAGTTCTTCTAGTAACCATTGCTTTTGCGTTGCTCCTAACATTGAATGTCCTATTGGGGGTGCATATGTATATTTATTTCCTCGTCTTTTAAGGGCATTGTGGTTAGGGGATCGGCTAGCACGATTATCAATAAAGAAAATATCTACATTGCCACAAGTAATTTTATGGTACACCCCTCTAGAAGTATCGGGCAAGGGGTAATGGGGAAAAAATTTAGTATAGGCATCAATAATATTTCTTCTAGCATAACGCGGGAAACCTACTTCTAGAAAGCTATTATTTAATATGTATGAGCAACTATATTCTGAGCTATTATTATTCATGTAATCATGATCATCGTAAACATAGCTCAAAGGGGTGCCCTCCATTAGTTTTTTGATTTCGGCGCCGCTATAACGCACTCGATAAGACTCTATAATTTTATTGTAGTCTAAGGCAAAGAAATTACTATCTTGAGGGTAGTTGTCTGTGATATCTGGGTAGCCCCAATCGCCAAGATCAAGAACTAGTAGTGGTTTATGCCCTAAGAGGGTGGTAAAAACAGGCTCAGGAATAGGACTAGTGGAATATCCATGGCACGAACCAAAAGCAAAGCTAAAGTTGCTAGGCGTGCCTGGTGTAGGAAAAGTTCGAAAGCTGTACTTTTCTGAAAGCTTGTCACTTATTCGAATGCGATAGTTATAGTTTTTATTTGCAGCTAAATTATTGATGTCTACAATGGTAGAATTATCTTGGTTGGCTTGTGTGCTCTTACTAATTTCTTTGACTGAGCCACCGCTTTCTTCTTCCAAAAGAATGGTAAAGGCTGCAGGCTCACTTGTGCGTAGCCATATTCTTGCAGAATTATGCGTTACGCCTCCTACTACCGGCCCGTGCGTAATTGTTTGAGCCAATACTACCTGTATGCCTAAAAGGCAAAAAAGAGAAGTAAATACTTGTTTCATAGCTTTGGTGTCTTTTTTAGTTAATACTTGAAAAGTAATGATTTTATTATTAAAAGAATGTTTCTTCAGTGTAAGCTTTGTTTTTTTACAGCTTTTAAGTAAGGGCTAATGCTTCTCAATAAAAATAAAAACAGTTTAATTTTTGCATTTACAGCTTCTAGGTTAAGTGGCAATTAAGCGGTCTAAGTCACCAAATAAGAAATACAGGGTAAAATTTTATACTTATCTACCTAGTAAATTGGTAGGGCTAACTATTTTTTGTAAATTTTACTGCCAATTCTTGCATAAAATTTTACTAAAGTTATGCTGCCTAAGCAAATATTTTCTTTATGGGCTTTCTTGCTTCCGTTATTTATTTTTGCACAGCCGTGCTCTACTCCTATTTATTACCAAGAAAATGATCCTTGCTTTTTGGAACTAGCTAAAAATAAACAAAATTTTTTGTATTCTAAAAAATCGAAATTTCTTGCGGCTTTTAATACCAATGCTCCCGAGCAGAATTGCAAAAATGCTCTACCTGTTTGCAGAGCAACTTATGTGCAAACTACCCCCTACCTTGGTTCTGGAACTATTGAGGATATCTTTCCAGACTCGACTTGCTTAAAGCAGGGAGAAAGAAATTCAGTGTGGTATATTTTTAGTGTACAAAATGGGGGTACTTTGGGCTTTGAAATTGTGGTGGACCAAGACTATGATTTTGCCCTCTATGATATTACTACTTCTTCTTGTGAAAAAATTCCTTTTTCCAAGCCTATACGCTGTAATTATTCTTCTGCGCAAGGGCCGCGTACTGGTTTAGATCCTAGCCGTACTTTTGCTGGGCCTATTAGTGTTGATCATAATGGAAATCCTATGATGCCGGGCTTGAATGTGCAGGCAGGCCAAACTTACGCTTTAGTAGTAAGCAAATTTACTAACCAAGAAGTGGGCTATACACTTAATTTTACAGGTACAGCTTCGATTATCGATAATGAACCACCTCGAATAGTTGCAACCCCTGCTCCTGAGATTTCTCTTAATTGTGAAAGAACGCTTTTTCGAGTTAAACTACGCTTTAGCGAGCCTATTGCTTGCAGCTCTGTAGCCCCTGAAGATTTTCAGCTTCAAAGACCTGGTCCTATTGGGCAGCCTTTACGAGTAAGTAATATTATTTGTGGACCAGATGCGTATAGTACGGAAATTACGCTTGAGATACCTGTTACTCCCCCCTATGTAGGGAACTATCTTCTTCGATTAATTGGCAGTATAGAAGATAAATGTGGAAATGAGTTACGAGCCCCAAATCTTTCTTTACCCTTACCTCTTTCTCCACCCCTGCGGATGGTTATTAATACTAATTTTGCACTTTGTAATGGGGGTACTACAAGAAATATTAGTATAACTCCTGTAGGGGGCATTTCGCCCTATACTTACCAATTAGACCAGGGATCTTTTACAAGTACACCCTTTTTTACTAATCTGCAACCAGGCTTACGCAAATTAACTATCCGAGATGGCCAAGGTTGTTTTTATGATACTACTATTTACGTTCCTCCTGTGCGTCCTAATGTTGCTATCCGAGAAATTAGTAAGCAGAATCCTAATTGCCAAGAATCTAATAGTGGTAGTATTGAGGTGGAAATTCTTCCTGGTTTTGCCCCCTACAAATTATTGTGGAATACAGGGGCTACTACCCCTAGTATTCATTCTTTAGCTGCTGGAGAATATTCTCTTACAGTAACTGATTCTGCCGGCTGTACAGCTTCATATCGAACAGTGCTTAGTAGTCCTAGCGCCCCTCGCATAGCTATTACTGAAATAGAGTCTATTCGATGCTTTGGAGGAGCGACAGGTGCTTTGCGAGCCGAAGTACAGGGGGGGGTACCTCCTTATTCTTACCTTTGGTCTAATGGTACTACTGGCCCTGAAGTTCGAGGTTTGAGGGCTGGCTCCTATTCCATAGAGTTAACTGATGCTGCTAAGTGTATGGTAAAAACTACTTATGAGTTAAGGCAACCTCAAAAACTAGAAGTTGAGTTGATCTCTTTAAGCCATGAAAGTTGTAGGAATGCTAAAGACGGGGAAATTCAACTTTCAATTACAGGCGGTACCTTCCCTTATCTTATCCGCTGGGACCCAAACTTACCACCAAGGCCTATCCAGCGAAATTTATCGCCGGGTTCTTATTCTGCACAAATTATTGATGCCAACCAATGTGCTACTCAAGTTGGACCCTTTTTGATTGAGGCAGGCATTGATTCTTGTGTTAGTGGTATTATTAACCGCTACTATAAGGTCATAGGATTTGATAAATGTGAAAATGCTGTAACTATAGGGAATACTACAGGTTTAACAGTTGGGCAGGAAGTATTGCTTATTCAAATGCAAGGAGCTGTGGTAGATAGTACGGAATCCGAAGCAAGTGGCAGTATTATCAATTTGGGTACTGCAGGTAATTACGAAAGGGCTACTATAGCCTCTATTAATGGTAGGGCTTTGCAATTTAAAGAAAAATTACTTAACACCTACGAGCCCAATTTTCAAGCTCAATTAGTTACTATTCCTAAGTATACTAATATTGTTATTAATGATACCCTCACTGCTCAAGCTTGGAATGGTAATACAGGGGGAATATTAATTTTTGATGCTCAAAAAGTAGAATTGCGCTCAGCAATTAGTGTAGCAGGAAAAGGCTTTCGAGGCGGAAGAGCTGCTTTGAACCGCTTACAAAATAATAACTGTAATCAAGCTAATTTTCATTATGAATATTCTTCAGGGAAAGGGGGCGAAAAAGGAGAAGGTATAGCTTTAGCGCATCCTAGAAAATTTGCCGGGAAGGGTGCTTGGGCTAATGGTGGAGGTGGAGGAAATGAGCACAATGCTGGGGGCGGGGGGGGAGGAAATGCGGGTAACGGAGGAAACGGTGGAGTTGAAACTGCTTCTTGCCCTCAAAACCCTAACTTTGGTAGGGGAGGAAGAAGTATTAATCTTCCTGCTAGTCGTATTACTATGGGGGGAGGCGGAGGCGGAGGCCACCAAAATGATAATGCAGGTACACCAGGAGCAAATGGCGGAGGAATTATTTTTATTCGGGCTAATCAAATTAAGGGTAACTCACAAACTATTGATGCCTCGGGTGCAAATGTTACGCAAACAGGTGGAAGAGATGGGGCAGGGGGAGGCGGTGCTGGAGGGAGTATTATCCTAGAAATAGAGAATTTTGAAGGGAATGTTATTGCGAAGGCTGCAGGTGGAAAAGGGGGAGATATAAGAGCTACCGAATGTCATGGCGCAGGCGGGGGGGGTAGTGGAGGAGTGATACGTCTTAAAAATTCTAGCTTACCCCCTCAACTACCCATACAGCTTAACGGGGGAGCTGCCGGAAGTAACCTTTTAGTATGCAATAATCCGGTTTACAATGGAAAATCAGGAGAGGTAGGAGAGCTATATTTTAACTATACTTTTCCTAAAAGTACTGTTGATTTTATTCCTAAAAAAGTTACCATTACTGCTGAGGGGCCTACTACTTTTTGTCAAGGAAATACGGTAACCTTAAGGGCATCTGGAGAATATCAACAATATGAATGGATAAGAAATGGTTCGGAGCTAAGTGGTACTACTGCTAGCATACAAGTTTCTTTACCAGGCGCCTATAGGCTTAAAGTAATCGATGATGATGGTTGTGAATTGATAAGTAATGAAATTACGATTGAACTGCTAGAAAGTCCTCAGCTGCGTGGTAGGATTACAGAACCGCGTTGTGCTGGACAATTCACAGGTCGCATCGAAGTAGATATTATAGGTGGCTTGCCACCTTATACTTATCGCTGGAGCAATAACACAACATTTTCTTTTCTAAATAATGTTCCGGCAGGAATTTATTCTGTAGTGGTTACCGATGCTAGAGGTTGTGCTACTACCCAAAGTTTTACTATTTCCGAGCCCTCTCAATTAATAATTCAGGATATTAGCGTGACTCACCCTAGTAATTCCTTTGCTTCGGATGGGGCTATAGTAATAGTGGCCCAGGGTGGAAATCCTCCTTATAATTATGCTTTAAACAATAATCCGTTTCAAGGCCAAAATGAATTTGGGGGACTGAGGGAAGGCCGTTATACTGTTACAATTTCAGACGTCAATGGGTGCACTACGCTTAGAGAAGTTATTCTTTCTGCTCCTTGCTTGGCTCCTACTCAGTTGCAAGTTTCTTTAGTTACAGCACAGTCCGCCTTATTACGTTGGCGTCCTTATTCTAATATACAATTTTATGAGGTTAGTTTTCGTCCTAAGGGTACAACGGGAGGAAATGTTTTATTTATTGATGCTCCTATTGACTCGCTGCTTCTAAGTAATTTATTGCCCGAAACCGAGTATGAGGTGGAAATTAAGGCTGCTTGTGTCAATGGTACCTCTCAAGATTTTGCCCAAGTGCAATTTATAACCCTTCCTATTTGTTTGCCACCTATAGTGGGTAGGCAACAAGTATGTCGAAATACTACTTTGAGCATAAGGGCTAGCTACATTCAACAGGATGCTCAATTGCACTGGTATAGTGAAAGCGGAACACTATTATTTATAGGTAATCCTTTCGTCACTACTCCTTTAATTCAAGATACTGTCTTTAAAGTAACTACAGTTCGTAGAGGCTGTGAAAGTGAGCCTGTACTTGTACCTGTCGCTGTTTTGCCTTTACCAGAAGTAAGAGTAGTTATAAAAAATATTACTTGTGCAAGTGCTAAAAATGGAAGTATTACTACCACGATTCGAAGTGGAACCCCCCCGTATACTTATCTTTGGAATAATGGTGCTACATCCTCCTCTATAATAAACCTAGCTCCTGGAAATTATTTTCTTAGAGTTACAGATGCTAATAATTGTAGTGTTGAGGTAGGTCCTTTGCGAGTAGATAGTACAGATATATATTATACTGCTGGAGATTACACCGTAGGGGCAAATGTCCTTCGTACGGCTACTCATTGTTTTACTTTTAATCGTCCAGCCCCTACTACTTCAAATGCAGCTATGTATAATTTACCCCTAGCTTTGAATCAACCATTTTGGATTGAACTTAGTTTAGAAGTTGAAAAAGGAAACTCGATACAGCCCCAGTATTTGGATTGGGAACTTCGTGCTGAAGCTTCTTTTATAAGTCCTGCCTTTAAGCTTCGTTTACAAACGCACCCCCTACAATGTGATTCGTTAGTATTAGAATGGAATGGGGGTAGACTACAAGTAGCTCCTTTACTTTCGTGTGAAGCTCGATCTCGTACTTTACAAATTCAATGGGATCCAGTAGCTAGACTTTTCCAGGTTTTTCAGGGTTCCACTTTACTTTTGGCTCGTAATATTTCATTATCCAACCTATTAGGTACTAATCAAGCCTACTGGTTTTTAGGGGCATTACAACGTATGGGAGGAGGCGAACAAAATATATGCGTAAATAATATTCATTTGCCATGCCCTTGTTCTAATCCGTTACCTTCGATACGAATTCGAGCAGAAGGAAACTTAGCACTTTGCCAGGGGGACTCTTTGCGTTTGAGTGTTTTGCCAGGGTTTAGTAATTACTGGTGGTCTAATTATGCGAATACTTCTTCTATCTGGGTATCGCAGCCAGGGCGCTATGCTGTAATTGTAGAAAATGAACTGGGCTGCCGCAGTGCTTCCGATACCTTAACGATTTTTAGGGCACCTACTCCTACAGTACGTCTAGTTACAACTCATCCTTCTTGCTCGGGTTTTAGAGATGGTCGTATTCGGGCAGAGGTACAAGGTGGAACTGCTCCTTATCAGTATAGGTGGTCAAATGGAGCTACTTCTCAAGAAATTATAAACTTATCTGAAGGAAGTTATTCTGTAAATGTGATAGATGTTTTAGGTTGCAAAGCACAAGCCCAGGAAACTCTGATTCCTCCTATAAGTTTAAATTTGTCTTTCATAGCTAGTTCTCCTAGTTCGCCTTTTTTAAATGATGGGAGTGTTCTTGCTCAAATTTCAGGAGGAACCCCTCCTTATACCTATCGTTTAGGTAATATTTCTCAAAGTATTCCGCTTTTCACTAACCTTGCGGCAGGAGAGTATGTTTTATTGGTGCGCGATAGTAAAGGCTGTGAGGTTAGTACTGTTGTTACTCTTGTAGCTCCTTGTATACCGCCTATTCTTACGGTAAGCGAAATTAGTACTACTAGCTGTCGGCTTTCTTGGAATTCTATTCCTAATGCAACAGGATATATTCTAAGGTATCGGGTACAGGGCACTACTAATTTTGAGCAACTAAGGCTTCCTTCTATAACTCGTACGGTAGTTCTTTCTTCTTTACAGCCGGGTACTTTTTACGAAGTACAAATCCTCACTCTTTGCCAAGGGCTGCAAAGCTCAGAAAGTAGTATCACTTTTTCTACTCCTAGACAGTGCCTACCACCTACTAACTTGCAGGTCGAAAACATAGGACTTACTTTTGCTCAAATTACTTGGCAACAATTTAGCGAGGCAGTACGATGTTTTTTTAGCTATCGTACTAAAGGAAGTGGTAACTGGCAAACTCAGGTGGTAACGAATCCGCCGTTACGTTTAGAAAATTTATTGCCTAATACAGTTTATGAATTTACTCTTCAGAGTGACTGCGGAGGTGAGCTTTTTTCTGTGAAAACTTCTATTTCAGAATTTCGCACTTTACGTCCTTGTCCTTCTCCCTCTAGCTTTGGGGTAAGAGTACAAGAAAGTGCTTTTGTATTAAGTTGGGAGCTTTTACCCGAAGCAATAGAGTATCTACTACGCTATAAGCAAGAGCAAGCTACGGAGTGGCAATCTATAAACCTTACTAGGCCTCCTTACATGTTAAATGGAGAAGTTGGTAAAAGGTACTTGTTTGAATTACAAGCTATTTGTCCACAGGGGGTGAGTACAGCGGTAGTACAGACGGCCATCATTCCTAAAACTTGCCCTTCGCCGCAGAACCTTAGAGCAGAGCAAATAACCTCTACTAGTGCACTTATTTTGTGGTCACCCTCTCCTAATGTTGAAGCTTATGAGTTAGCTTATCGGAAAGTAAATACTCCTGATTGGCAAATTGTAGCTACTTCCACGGAGCAAGTTTTTGTTACGAACTTAATTCCGGGTATCACATATGAGATGGTGCTACGTGCGCGCTGCGATGTAAATACTTATTCTTCTTATCATCCTGTGCGCCAATTTATTACACCTTGGGAATGTGTAGCTCCGCTAGTGATTAACGTTCAAAAAGATTCAACTTCGGCAGTACTCAGTTGGGAAGGTGCAGCAGTAGGAGTTACTGCTTATCAGGTAGTGATACGTGAGTGGAGTAGCGAGCAAGAAAGAAGATTGATTTTTTCTAATGCTCCTGCAAGGATTGAAGGTCTAAAGCCACAAACTCGCTATCAATTTGAAG
>JANWXU010000132.1 GCA_025057395.1 Bacteroidia bacterium
AAGAGTTATAAAAAATATGTTTATTTTTAGCATCTGTGTAAAAAGCAAAGCCTATATGCTCTAAAGAAAGGAAAGAAGATTCTGTTTCTACTCCTAGGTCTACGAAAATTTCTTCTTTTACTTCCACTAGCTCGCCTAGCTTGCGATTGTGATCGAAACTTCCTGCAATTCCTATGTTTACCATTTTTTCGTAGTCTGTGGGCTTAATTTCTTTGCCCATAACGAAGGCAGTATTTACCATACCAATCCCTGTAACTAAGATATCTATTCGGGGATGGATATATAAATATTGGTTTTTTCTTTTAAAGGATAGGGAGTTTATGATTCTTTGAGCCTCTAAGTAAGTAGCAGTAACTAAAAGTAACTTCAAGCTACTAAAGTTAATTTTCTATAATAAGAGCTTGGCGATACTTTTGTATTGTTTCTTTTAAACCGTAATAGAGAGCGTCGCAGATTAAAGCATGCCCAATTGAAACTTCTTTAATTTGAGGTATATGGCTAATTAAAAAGTTTAAGTTTTTTAAATTTAAATCATGTCCGGCGTTCAGTTCTAAGCCAGCTTCTAAGGCCAGTTTTGCTGTTTCTATGTAGGGCTGAAGGGCCATTTCGGGGTTTTGCTCAAATTGTTGAGCATATGGGCCGGTGAAAAGCTCTATTCTTTGGGTACCTGTTTGAGCAGCACTGTCTACTAGGGTAGGGTCGGGATTCAAAAAAATAGAAGTTCTTATTTTCGCTTCTTTTAGGGTTTGGACAATTTCTTTCAAAAAGTGTAGGTGGGTTTGTGTATCCCAACCAGTTTGAGAAGTCAGTGCTTGCGGAGGATCTGGTACTAGGGTACACTGGGTAGGCTTTACTTCTAATATCATTTTGATAAAATCAGGACTAGGATAGCCTTCAACATTAAGCTCAACTTCAATGTTGGCTTTAAGTTCATATACGTCTGATACCTTAATGTGCCTTCCGTCAGGACGAGGATGTACTGTTATTCCCTGGGCTCCAAAAAGTATGCAATCTTGAGCTACTTGTAATACATTAGGAATGTTTTGACCTCGCGAATTGCGAAGTAAGGCAATCTTATTAATATTTACACTTAGCCTTGTCATTTAACTTTATTATATGTGGTTATTAGTAGAATATACTACCATTCTAAAGTAGGTTTCTTTAATAGATGGCTAACAAAATTGGGTAACATAAAGGCTGCTTTATGTATACTTTTATTATAATATTGAAGTTGATGATTTTGTAGGAATGCTTGGTAGCGTTCATGAGAAAAAGTATGTAAGGGATGAGCCCTCCCTTTTGAACAATAAGCTATGCTCCAAGTACCCGAAGGATAGGTGGGTACGTTAATTAAGTAGCAAAAGACTCGTTCTTTGCCAAAAATATTGTCAAAACATTGATAAATTTCTTGAAATACTTCTACATTATATCGAGGCGATTCACTTTGCACTACTAAAATTCCATCCTCGTTCAAGATTCTATACACGTTTTTGTAAAAGTCGATAGTAAATAGGCCTTCTGCAGGTCCAATAGGGTCGGTTGAATCAACTATTACGATATCAAAGTTAGGGTGTAGGGTATTTGCTACATATTTTATGCCATCTTCAATACGAAGTTCTAGTTTAGGATTATCGAAGGCTGAAGCTAGATGGGGCAGATGAATACGGCTGGCTTCAATAACAAGTTCATCTATTTCTACCATTACTACCTTCTCTATTTCTGAGTGTTTAAGTACTTCTCTTACGCAGCCTCCATCTCCCCCGCCAATTACCAGAACTTTTTTAGGAGCAGGGTGAGTAAAGAGAGGAACATGTGTAATCATTTCATGGTAAACATATTCGTCTTTTTCGGTAGTCATTACCTTGCCATCCAGGGTAAGCATTTTTCCGTAAGCAAGGGTATCATAAATTTCCACTTTTTGGTAAGGAGACTGTCTACGATACAAAACTTCTCCTGTGTGGCGTAAAGAAAGGGCAATTGTTTCATCTCTTTCAGTAAACCAAATATTACGAGCAATTTCGTTGTACTTAAGAGAGGGCTTTAGATTTTGTGGATGTGCCAGGGGAATTTTTTCTAGAAGTTCTTTTTCTCCCCTTCCTAGTTCGATAGCAGAGCCGTGCCTTGCTTGTAGTCTGTTAAGCAAGTACTTGTAACAGACCCAGGGATCTACTTCCTCACCACAAGTAAATAAATCTAGAGCCGCATATTGATATTCTGGCCAGGTATGGATAGCCAAGTGACTTTCTTGAATAACTACTACGCCTGAAACGCCATAGGGCGAGAAATGATGAAAAGTTGTATTTATAATAGTTGCATGGGACTCCTGCGCAGCGCGTACCATGCTTTCTTCAATATGTGTCACATCATTTAGTATTTGAGCATTACAGCCGTAAAATTCTGCAACGATGTGTCTTCCTAGTTTATTCATTGCTAGTAGAACAAAGATTGGGGTTAATTTTTATTATATCCTTTTCTTGCAAAATCCATTTAAGATGATTAATTAAAACCGTTACCCCTGTTTGGAGATGTCGGTTGTTGGGAATGATAATATCGCACTCCCATTTGTAAGGTTCTACAAATTTTCGGTACATAGGTACTACATAATTTACATATTGGTCTATAATACTTTCAATTTCGTACCCTCTATCTTTGTAGTCTCTTTTTATTCTTCTTGCAAATTTAATATGTTCATCTGCTTCAATAAAGACTTTTAGGTCCATAAGTTGGGCAATGGTTTCGAAATAAAATACAAAAAGGCCCTCGATGATAATTATAGGAGCAGGCTTGTATTCTATAAATTTAATTTCGGCATTAGGTTTATTAAAATGATATTCTCTGATTTTAACACTTTGTCCATCGATTAATTTTCTTATATGTTCATAATAAATTTCTTCATTAAAAGCCTTAGGGTGGTCGAAATTGACATTTCCATCACTTTCTAGCTCCTGTTCATGTAAGTCTTTATAGTAGTTATCTTGAGATATAAGAGTAATAAAAGGACTAATTGCGCTTTTTTCGAGGCGTTTGAGTACATAGGTTTTTCCGGAGGCACTGCCTCCAGATATGCCTACAATATAAGGCCGATTTTTTAATTCATTATTATTTGGCATAGCTCATCAATCCATAAAGATAAGGCTTTAGACCGATGGGAAATAAGATTTTTCTCTTGGAGACTCATTTCAGCTAGAGTACGGCTTTCATTGATAGGTTGAAAAATAGGATCATATCCAAAACCGTATTGGCCACAAGGGGCCTGTGTAATCATACCCTGCAACCGCCCTTTATAAACTCGTTTTTGAATTTGACCCTCCACCGGATAAACGAATGCAATAGCTGTTTCAAAATATGCACTTCTAGATGATATTCCCTCAAGTTCTTTTAGTACTTTTTGAATATTTTTTTGTGCACTTGCAGGAAAGCCTGCGTAGTAAGCACTATGGATACCTGGAGCGCCGTGTAAGGCTTCAATAAATAAACCCGTATCGTCAGAGAGAGTGGGTATTTGAGTTTTTTGAAAATAATATAGTGCTTTAACTAGAGCATTTTCTTCTAATGTGTTTCCATGCTCTGGAGCTATAGGAATTTGCGGAAAATCATGCAAAGTTAAAAATTCAATATGATTGATGCCTGCCGTAACGAGACGCTTTTGTAACTCTAAGATTTTGCTGGAGTTATAGGTTCCTAGTAGTATTTGGGAAAATAAATTTTGCATACTTTTTGTTTGCAAGCTAGCTTTTTGTTTAAGTAGTTGCAAATTTTTTTATATATGAGTTTGTCTCATAATGTATATTATGTTAAATAGAAACTAAAAATCTAAGGTTAAATGCCCTAGCGAGCGATTAGCCCATCTTTTTACTCTTATCGCTTCTTATGCACTTTGGATTTTTCTTTCCATTCGTTTGCGTTCATTTTCATCCAAATAAATTTTCCTAATGCGAATATTTTGCGGCGTTACTTCCACATATTCATCTGAATCGATAAATTCTAGGCATTCTTCTAAAGACATTTTAATAGGCGGCTCTAAAATAATAGCTTCGTCGCTGCCTGCGGCTCTTATGTTAGTTAAGTGTTTGGTTTTGTGTACATTAACAACTAGATCTTGTGCTTTATTACATATGCCTATTACTTGCCCTCCGTATACATCCACGCCGGGTTCAATGAAAAAATGGCCCCTATCTTGTAACTGAAACAAGGCGTAACTTACTGCAGGCCCTGTTTCTTTTGAAATAATAGCACCGAGCCTCCTACCGCCTATTTCTCCTTTATAAGGTTGATATTCTAGAAAACGATGTGCCATTACAGCTTGGCCACTGGTAGCGGTTAATAGATTACCGCGAAGCCCTATTAGACCCCGAGAAGGAATATGAAATTCTAGGTGTTGATAATCTCCTTTAGGCTCCAGTACTTTTAGTTCTCCTTTACGCCCAGCTACCATCTCAATAACACGCCCTACTAAATTTTGAGGTACTTCTATTACCAAAAGCTCAATAGGCTCGTATTTTATGCCCTCAATTTCTTTGTAAATAACCTGTGGTTGTCCTACTTGAAATTCGTATCCTTCCCTGCGCATAGTTTCTATCAGGACAGCTAGATGTAATATCCCTCGCCCATATACCAAAAATGAATCTGCAGACTCTGTATCAAACACTTTAAGGGCTAAATTTTTTTCCGTTTCTTTATAAAGCCGTTCCCTTAGGTGGCGAGAGGTGACAAATTTTCCCTCCTTACCAAAGAAGGGAGAATTATTCACAGTGAAAAGCATACTAATAGTGGGCTCCTCCACTTTTATAGGGGGTAAAGCTTCAGGACTAGCAATATCGGCTACTGTATCTCCAATTTCAAAATTTTCTAGGCCTACTAAAGCACATATATCGCCGCAAGTGGCTTTGGTTGCTCTTACTTTTCCTAATCCTTCAAATAAATAGAGCTCTTTGATTTTGGATTTAATGATTGTTCCATCTTTTTTGATAAGAGCCACATGAGTATTTTCTTCAATTTCGCCCCTATGCACTCTACCAATAGCAATTCTGCCAACGTAACTGGAATAGTCCAAGGAAGTAATTTGAAGTTGAAAAGGACCCTCTCTGTTAGGGGCAGGGGGAAAATAACTAATAATTGTGTCTAGCAAGTAGTTGATGTCTTGAGTAGGCTTTTTCCAGTCATCGCTCATCCATCCGTTTTTACCAGAGCCGTATACTACTGGAAAATCTAGCTGCTCTTCGCTAGCATCCAAGCTAATAAATAAGTCCAGAATTTTATCTAGCGTTTCTTCTGGACGGCAGTTAGGCTTATCTACTTTATTAATAATTACTATGAACTTTAGATTCAGCTCAAGGGCTTTTTGAGTAACAAAGCGCGTTTGGGGCATAGGTCCTTCGAAAGCATCCACCAGCAATAATACTCCATCTGCCATTCGTAATACTCTTTCTACTTCGCCTCCAAAATCACTATGCCCTGGTGTATCAAGAATATTGATTTTATGCTCTTTATAGTAGATAGATACATTCTTGGCGGTGATTGTTATTCCCCTCTCTCTTTCTAATTCCCCTGAATCCAAAATTAGTTCGCCTACTGCTTGGTTATCTCGGAATAAATTACCTGCATGAAGCATTTTATCCACCAAGGTAGTTTTTCCATGGTCTACATGCGCTATGATTGCTATGTTTCGAATCGAATGCATGCTTTTGTGAGTAGTTGATACTCTCTTATGTTCTTAGTGAAGTTTATTGCTCAAAATTACAAAAACTTGAAATCTGGACTTAAGTAAAGTTTAAATCTCTATCTTATTGGATTTTTGTAGTATTTTATAATAATATTGTAAAAACAATACACCTTGATTAATTATTTATTATAATACTTGTATATTATTATGATATATTAATAATATTAAAATATTATAACACATTACTCAATATGATACGATATTATTTTATGATAATATAAGAATTAAATATAATAATTTATTATATTGTTTATATTAATTTACTATAAAAGTATAAAAATGAGATGGGCGATTTAAACAAGACTTTTTTATTTGCAACCTCATATGATACTGCATAAATTTGTTCTTTATGGAAAAGAAGGTAAATATCTATACATTAGGCTGTAAGCTTAACTTTACAGAGTCATCAACCATAGCTCGGCAGTTTAAGGAAAATGGCTTTCAGGTGGTTGATTTTGAAGAAAAGGCTGATATCTACATTATAAATACATGCTCTGTTACAGAGAATGCAGATAAAAAATGTAGAAAGGTTATTAAGCAGGCTCTTAAAAAGAATGCTCAGGCCTTTATTGTAGTAATTGGCTGCTATGCTCAACTAAAGCCCAAAGAAATAGCACAAATACCAGGAGTAGACTTAGTTTTAGGGGCTGCCGAAAAATTTAACATGTTGCCTATATTAAAGGAACTTCAAAAAAAGCCTATTGCCCAAGTGCACAGTTGCAATATTAAAGAGGTTCAGGAATTTATTCCTTCTTATTCGATTGAGGATAGAACACGTTCTTTCTTGAAAATTCAAGACGGGTGTGATTATAAATGTTCCTTTTGCACTATTCCTTTAGCCCGTGGTCAAAGTAGATCAGCTTCAGTAGAGACTATACTAAAAAATGCTCAAGAAATTGAAAAAAAAGGATGCCAAGAGCTAGTACTAACGGGTATAAATTTAGGAGATTATGGTAAGGGTATAGAACCCAATTTCAAACTCTTAGATGTATTGAAGCTTTTGAATGAAAAGTTGCAGCATATCCCCAGAATTCGACTATCTTCTATAGAACCTAATTTACTTGATGATGAAATTATAGAATTTGTTGCTTCTCATTCGAGATTTATGCCTCATTTTCATATGCCCTTACAAAGCGGAAGTAATCGTATTCTCAGATTAATGCGCAGACGTTATAAGAAAGAATTATATGAGAATAGGGTGATGTATATTAAAAAACTTATTCCACATGCTGCCATTGGGTGCGACGTGATAGTAGGTTTCCCGGGGGAAAGTGAGGCTGATTTTTTAGAGACTTTTGAATTTATAAGAGAGTTGCCAATTACTTATTTGCATGTGTTTCCTTTTTCAGAAAGAGCTAATACGCCTGCTATCCACTTACCCGAAAAAGTGCCACCGGCTGTAAAAGAAGAAAGGACTGCTTTACTAAGAAATTTGTCTTTGAAAAAGAAGTTTCTTTTTTGCCAAGAATTTTCAGGCAAAGTGGAAAAGGTACTTTTTGAAAATTCAGTGGCAAATAACCTCATATGGGGATTTACTGAAAATTATATCAAAGTAGGGGTTCCCTATAATCCGGAGCTGATTAATTGCATAGAGCCAGTATTACTTAAAACTCTTTTGGGCGAAGGGGTATTTGTGGGGGAGCTTTCTAAGGTTCCTGATTGTGTATTACCAGCGGAATTTTAGCCAAAAAATTATTTTTGTACTTTTGCGCTAATGCGTAAATTAGTTAGACTGGGTTTAGTTAGTGGAGTAACATTTTTTTTGTTTGTAAAATGTGACCCGTGTAAGAAGCTAGCTAAAAGTAAGAGTATTGCAGAAAAGGATTCTGCCGCTTACTGTTATTTTAATAATAAAAATTTTGAATCAGCCGCTCTTATTTTTGAGGAACTAATAGGGTTGTATCGAGGAACAGCTAGAGTGGAAAAAGTTACTTATTTTTATGCCTTAGCTAAATATAATACCGGCGATTATATAACTGCTGCTTTTTACTTTAATGAATATATACAACAATTTCCAGTGAGTACTTACAGCGAAGAAGCTTCCTACATGATTGCTCAATGTTATTACATGCAGTCTAATACTTATGAGCTGGACCAGGCAGAGACGCTAAAAGCTATTGAATATTTTAAACTATTTTTGCAACTCTATCCAAAGAGTGAAAGAGCTAATCAAGCGAATAATCAAATTAAAGAGCTTCAAAGAAAGCTAGCCCAAAAGTTATATAATCAAGCAAATGTTTATTTAAAAATTTACGAATATCAAGCTGCTACTATTGCATTTAAAAATTTGATTAAAGATTACCCTGATTCTCCTTTTCGTGAAGAAGCTACCTTTAAGCTATTCAAAGCTGCGCTGCTTTATGCACTTAATAGCATTGAAGAAAAAAAAGAACAAAGACTAGTAGAAGCAATTAGTTATTTTCTTAAATTTGAGTCTACTTTTCCTCAAAGTAAGTTCTTAAACGAAGCCAGAGTACTTTATTCTCAAGCTCAACAACAACTGAAGAAATTAAAAAAAACTAATTAATAAAGCTATGAATATAGATCCGAGTATTGATACTAGTATTCGTACCCTAGATATAATAGACTTAGCTACCAGCACTAAAAATATTTATAAAACTGTTGTATTAATAGGGAAAAGAGCCTCTCAAATAAGTGTAGCTATGAAGAAAGAATTAAACGAGAAGTTATCAGAATTTGCTAATAGTAATGATAACCTAGAGGAAGTTAGTGATAATAGAGAGCAGGCAGAAGTTGCTAAAAAATATGAACTCTATCCTAAGCCTACTTTAATAGCTATTCATGAGTTCTTGAATAACAAGTTAAAGTATTATGATCCTAGTGAGTGAAAAATTTTTTAGCTCATAAAAAGGTACTTTTAGGAGTAAGCGCGAGCATTTCAGCTTATAAAAGTTTATTCTTACTTCGGCTCTTGCAGCAAGCAGAAGCGGAGGTAAAGGTTATTCTAACCCCCCATGCAGCCAAATTTATTCCCCCTCTTAATTTCGAGCTGCTTTCTCACCAAAAAGTTTATTGTGATTTATGGCAAGAGGGAAATTATTGGTCAGAGCATGTCCACTTAGCTAATTGGGCAGACCTATTCATAATAGCCCCTTGTACCTTAAATACTCTAAGTAAGCTAGCTAATGGTATATGCGATAATGCTTTATTAGCTACGTGGTTTGCTTGTAATGCAACCAAAGTTGTAGCTTTAGCAATGGAAGAAAATATGTATTTTAACCCTATTACTCAAAGAAATTTAGAAATACTCAAAGCTACCTCAACTTACATTCTTGAGCCCGAAGATGGAGAACTTGCTAGTGGAAAAATAGGAAAAGGAAGACTTGCTGAACCTGAAACTATTCTCAAAAAACTTAATTATATAATTGCGCCCAAACCCTTACAGGGAAAAAAGGTTTTAATAACTGCTGGACCCACCCAAGAAAGTATTGACCCTGTCAGATTTATTTCTAATCATTCTAGTGGAAAGATGGGAATTGCTCTAGCAGACACAGCCTGCATGTTAGGCGCTGAAGTAACACTTATTTTAGGGCCCACTCCTATGAGACCTAACTATAGTTACAAAGTATACTCCGTAGTGAGTGCAGAGCAAATGTATAAAGCCGTAATGGAAAACTATATTGAGCAAGATATTCTCATCCTTTGTGCTGCCGTTGCTGATTATAAGCCTCTTAAATATTCAGAGAATAAGATAAAGAAAAATCATTCCCAGTGGGAGCTTTCTTTGGTTAAAAATCCTGATATCTTAAAGGCTTTAGGTGCTATTAAGCGGCCTGAACAGTTGCTTATAGGTTTTGCCCTTGAAACCGAAAAGGGTATTGAAAACGCTACTCAAAAATTGATTGAAAAAAATGCTGATATGATAATTCTCAATTATGCTAATTATCCTAACAGCGGCTTTAGTACCGATACTAATGAAGTTATTTTAATTCAAAAAAATATTCCCCCTACCCCATTACCGCAAGAGAAAAAGGAAAACGTTGCTTATCAAATCTTAAACTATATTGTGGATTTACTAAACTAATTTTTGTGTTATTGCTGCCATGAAGAGCCATTTTATTTCGTTAGCATCGCTTGTTCTTTTTTTACTGCGAGTATCTTCATTTGTATATGCTAATGAATTACAGTGCAATGTGATTATAAATGCGCAAACTATCCAAAGCAATGTAGACCAGACTTTCTGGCAAAATATGCAAAGAGATTTAACTCAATACATGAATAACACTAAATGGACAGATGATAAGTATGAGCCTATTGAAAAAATTAG
>JANWXU010000133.1 GCA_025057395.1 Bacteroidia bacterium
GCTTCCTTTTTGCTAGCTAACAAGAAAAGATTAACTTTTTACCCTACCTTTCGCTATGGCTTTGCCAATCAAAAGCTAAGTTATAAGCTAGGTATCCGCTATAATTTGGGTGCTCGCTCCCGGGGCACCTTCGAGGGCTCTAGATCTTATATCGAATTTATTGCCGGAGACTACATTCAATTTTTTGGTATTATTGAACAAATAGAACCTGCTTTAAATACTTACTACACCCTTTTCGAAGAGCTTAATTTCCTAAGACTCTATCAAAAAAAATTTTTTACTCTGAATTTCCAGCATGAAATTTCTAACGGCCTTAATGCTCGTTTTTCACTAAACTACGAATACCGTACTTCAATGCCTAATCGAACTTCCCAAACCTGGTTCCCTAAGCCTAATAGAGAATATAAGCCCAATATTGAGATCCCCACTCACCAAGCTCTCATTACAGACTTTTACTTTACTTACCAACCAGCTAACCGCTACATTACTACACCTGATGGCAAGCTAAATATCGGCTCTCAATGGCCCACTTTTTTTCTATTATACCGTAAGGGCTGGAATACCCACTTATTAGGTAACACAGCTTTTTCAAGTTTTGATTTACTTGAAATTGGCACACGCTATAGAATTTCCTTAAAAATGCTAGGCAAAACCCGAATGAGTGCAAGCTTAGGAAAATTTTTCAGTACTCAAGAAATCTATTTCCCCGATTACTACCACTTCAAGGGTAACCAAACAGCCTTGCGAAACCCTACTTTATTAGAGCAATTTTCTATTCTTAGTTATTATTTTAACTCCACTGCCCAAACTTTTTTACAAAGCCACATTGAACACAATTTTGGAGGATTTTTATTCAACAAAATACCTGGAATTCGGAATTTAAAATTACAAGAAATCGTGGGCTTACACTATGCCTATACTATCGAAAAGGGTAATTATGCCGAAATTTGCGCAGGAATAGGCAACTTATTCCGTGTATTCCAACTCGATTTTCATTTTCGGTTACTAGGAGATTCATTCACCCCCATGGCATTTACCATAGGAACTTTAATAGCAACCCAGTAAAAAAACCTATTTCTAACAAAAAATTTACATCTTGTTAAGGTAGGCTTATAATCTTAAATTTTTGTTTATAAATTTACTTCACAATTACAAAAGCTTTTATTTTATACTAAGTAAACAATTAAAAATATAAAATTTTGTTCATTACAAAAACAACAAAAAAAAATCTCGTAAAATTCTAAACTATCAAAATTTACTCTTGCTTAAATGGATATATCAGCATTAGATACGCAAAGTCTACAACAATTAGTAGACGAACTTTTACAAACCAAAGCGGACCTAGAAGCTAAGCGGCTTCTAGAAGCCAAACTTTCTGAATTATCTGGAATAATGCGGTGGCAACCTGAAGATACATTTTCTAGTTGGGGCGATCGGTTGCTTACGCATATTATTGAACAAGTAGATGGTCTACAGGCATGTTTATATATCCTGGAAAAAGATAAAAAAGAAGGTCCTTATTTGAAACTGATTAGCAGCTATGCTACAGCTCCAGAATTCAAAGTAGAACGCGTTAATATCGGCGAAGGTATTGTTGGGGAAGTAGCTCGCTCACTAAAGCCTGTTTTTTATACTCACCTTACTCAAGTAGAATCGCGTAGTTACACAGGTTTAACGGTTTTAAGCCCTAGAACGCTACTTATCAAGCCTTTGATTTATAATGATATCCTAGAAGGGGTTTTAGAAATTACTTCTATCAAAGATTGGGGCAAGCAAGAAACAGAATTATTTAGCCGCCTAGGAGAAATTATTGCAGCAAATATTATGTCAATTCGTAGCCAGGAGGCAATGCGAATTTTATACCAGGAGGCACAAGAAAAAACTGAAGCATTGCTTGCCCAGGAAGAAGAAATGCGGCAAAATGTGGAGGAGCTCCAAGCTACCCAAGAGCAAATGCGCCGGCAGCAAAAGCTGCTAGAAGATAGAGAAGCAAGATTAAGTGCTATTATCAATAGTACTCAAGATTTTATCTTAAGCTTAAATACCGAATTACAAGTTGTGCTGTATAACAAAGCTTTTGAGCAGTTTGCTCAAAATACTTGGCAAGTTCAAGAAATTGAGCAAAAAAAGCTTTCAGAAATTCTTCCAGCCGATATCTGGCAGCAAATTCAATTACTATGCTCACAAGCCCTAGCAGGTAATTTCCAAAGTAAAGAAATTATTGCCCTTATAGATAATACTATACTCCATTTCGATATTACCCTTAACCCTATTAAAACTACAGAAAATGAGGTAGTAGGGATGGTACTAGTAGCAAGAAATATTACTACCAAAAAAGCCCAAGAATTAGAATTACTCGATTTTAAGATATTCATCGAAAGTTTACTTAATAGCACCAATATAATGTTTATTGCTACTGATAAACAAGGTATTATTCAATACTGTAATAACGCCACCACCCAAAAATTAGAATACACTTCAGAGGAGCTAATAGGAAAGCTTCCTATCTTAGCCTTTCATGAGCCCCAAGAAATTAAAACTGCGGCTGCTGAATTAGCTTCTACATTTGGAATTTCTATTTCTCATGATTGGCAAGTACTATCTTATTTACCTATGCAGGGAGATATTTATGAACGGGAGTGGACTTATATTCGCAAAGATGGTAGTCGTTTCCCCGTATGGATAAGTATATCAGTACTCAAAAATGCCAAAGGAGAAATTACGGGACTACTTTTTGTTTCCCAAGACTTAAGTGAAAAGAAAAAAGCAGAAGCTCTTATTGCGTCGCAGGCTCAAGAAATCAAATATTTCCAAAATTTTTTAGAAAGTGCTCTTAATAGTGCAGAGTTTGCTTTTATTGCAACTGACGATGCGGGGATTATTCAATATTGGAACCGAGGTGCCGAATTACAATTAGGCTATAGGGCAGAAGAAATAGTCAAAAAAGTAACTTTTACAGACCTTTTGCAAGAAACTGAACTTGCAGAAGCCTACCAAGCACTGCGTAAGCAATGGGGCGACGAACTAAAGCCTGGTTTTGAAATTTTTAAATTTCTTCCTTATCAAGATAAAGTATATGAGGGAGAATGGACCTTCACTCGTAAAAATAAAACTCAATTTCCAGGCTATTTAAGTATAACGGCTTGGAAAAATACGGAAGGACAACCAGCGGGTCTTTTAGCAATAATGCAAGATATTACTCAAAAGAAAAGCCATGAGGAAACTATTCGAGCTCAAAACCTAGAATTAGCAGCTAGAGAAAAACAGCTACGCAAAAATTTAGAAGAACTAGAAGCTTCGCGAAAAGAACTCGAAAAAGCCAAAGAAGAAATTGAAAGAATTGGCAGAGAAGAAGCTGCAAGAACCCAAGAAATTATTGAAAATCAAAGGAAAATTATGGCAAAGGCCATGGAAAGAATGCAGCAAAAAGAAAGGGAACTACAAAATAAAATTGAGGAGCAAGCCAAGCTTATTGCAGAATTACAACAACAACTAGAAGCTAGTAATAAGTCCAAAAAGAAATAATTATGGAAATTCAACTCTATAAAACCCATGCCTACGGGCGTGAAAAAAATAACGGCGCCCATCTCTATATTATTCCTGAAATCAAAGCACTGCGGGTAGAATGGTTTGGATATCCTACGGAGGAGGAATATAAAGCCATCATTCTCGATGGCTTGGAAGTACTTAAAGAAAAAAAACTTGAGTATTGGATTGCGGATACTCGAAAACTAGAACTTATTTCCGAAAGCGCTAACGAGTGGACTTTTACCATAGCCTTGCCCATGGGAGTCCAATATGGTTGTAAACGCCTAGCGTTTTTACTTCCCCAAGAATATCTAGCGCAATTTTCGGTAGAGGAGGTGGCTCAAAGTCTTGAGCATCAAATTAAAGCACTTAAGATTGATTTGCAAATCAAATACTTTGATAGCCTAGAAAAAGCTTTGCAGTGGACTATCTAAGAAAATAAACTCTACCTATAAAAACTAATCTACTTATGGAAATACAGCTTTATAAAACTTATGCTTATGGTCCAAGGAAAAATAATGGTGCTAATTACCATATTATTCCTGAAATCAAAGCTCTGTGGGCAGAATGGTTTGGCTACCCTACTGAAGAGGAGTATAAAAGTATAATTCTACAAAGCTTAGAAATAGCTAAAGAAAAAAGCCTTGAATATTGGATTGCTGATGCACGTAAACTAGAACTCATTTCCGAAAGCGCTAATCGGTGGACAATTACAGAAGGCCTATTCACCGGAGCGCAATATGGTATTAAGCGTCTGGCACTTATACTTCCTGGAGATTATTATTTAGCTCAATTTTTAGTAGAAGACGTTGACCAAGGTCTTAGCAATCAAATCAAAACCATTAATATCAATATGCAAATCAAATACTTTAGAAACTTAGAAGATGCCCTAGAATGGCGCAGTTAAAAATTATACTTACTAAACACAAAAAACTAATTTACTTATGGAAATTCAACTCTATAAAACCCATGCCTACGGGCGTGAAAAAAATAATGGTGCCCATTTTTATATTATTCCCGAAATTAAGGCGCTATGGGTAGAATGGTTTGGCTACCCTACTGAAGAAGAATATAAAGCCATCATTCTCGATGGTTTAGAAGTACTTAAAGAAAAAAAACTTGAGTATTGGATTGCAGATACCCGAAAACTAGAGCTTATTTCCGAAAGCGCTAACGAGTGGACTATTGCTGTAGCAACACCCCTTGCTGTAAAAAACGGGCTTTTAAAACTAGGTTTCTTGTTACCTGAGGAATACCTAGCACAATTTTCGGTAGAAGAACTTGCAAACAACGCAGCAAAAGAATATCAAAAGCTAAATGTAAATATTCCATTAAAATATTTTTCTACTCTAGAAGAAGCCCTAAATTGGCATAAATAAATAGTCCCAAAAAAATATAAAAGATAAAGTCTATGCAAAAGAAACTTAGAGTATCCAAAGTATATGGCTTTGCTAAAAATAGCACACAATTACTATTTGCCTGAGTATAAGGGATTGCATATCGAATAGTGTGGTAACCATACACAGGAGTAAGAGCCAAAAAACAGAAATAATACTAACCCTATTTTCAACAATTGCTCACTGCACCAGAAATGGCTTAGGAGCCTCTATTATAAACTAAGCGCAAAAGCCTAAAAAAATAATATAGAGTAATGAAATAATAAGTAAGGAACAACATGTTCATTTATTCTAATAAATCTATAGAAATTCAAGCTCAACCCCAAGAAAAAAAGGAAATAAGAATCTTTGAATTGCTCTCCCCCTATTTGCGTCCTAAAAGTGGCCAAAGCCTAAGTGAATGGGGAGATTATTTTTTACAACAACTAGTTCCTCTTTGTAACTGTTTGCAGGGTGCTTTGTATTTGTATACTCAAGAACCTAAAAAAGGGCTGGCATTACTTAGTACTTACGCAGTAAGTAATGCCGAAAAAAGAGAATTTATTGTGGAGCGAGAAGGGCTTTTAGGAGAGGCAATTTGGCAAAAGAAAACAGTATATATAGAATCTGAATATGGTTTTCAATCAAGGGCAAGAAGTGGTTTAGCTTGGTTTCACCCTCAAGCTGTTTTACTGCTACCCCTTATTTATGAAGAATTCAAAGTAGGAATTCTAGAACTTACTAGCTTATATCCCTTAGCAAAAGAGCTTCGCAATTCGCTTCAGGAGGTTGCTCGCAATATTGCTATTAATATGCGTTTAAATCTTTTGCAAGAAGAAATGACCCAGCGGCTAGAAGCCCAAGTAGAAGCAAGAACGCAAGATTTAAAAAATGCTCTCGAAAGTCTGCGTCAAACTCAAGATAGTTTAATAAAATCTGAAAAAATGGCTGTTTTAGGCCAGCTTATTGCAGGTGTTGCTCACGAAATTAATACGCCTATTGGTGCTATTAAAGCAGGAGCTACCAATGTAGTAGATATTTTGCCCCTTCTGCTAAAAAGTACCAACACCCTGCTTTCTACTTTAGATGAGAAAACCCAAAATTTAATAGAAACTTTCCAGAAGGACTTATTAAAGAAGACAGAGGTCCTTACTTCCAAAGAGGAGCGTAAATTGCGTCGAGCTTACTTACAAGAATTAGAAGCACTTAATCTTTTGCAAGCTGATGAATTTGCCGATAGACTTATTGAAGCAGGTTTTATAGGAGAATTAGCTCCGTACTACCCCTTATTTAAACATGAAAAAGCTAATGAAATTATTGAACTTATTAACCTACAAGGGCAAGTAATTAAAAATATGAAAAATATTATTTTAGCTGCGGAAAAGACCAAAAAAATAGTTTTTTCCCTGCGCAGCTACAGCCATACCACTACTACCGACGAGATGCAACTTACAGATGTAGCTGCTTTACTAGAAGTGGTATTTACTATTTTTAATAATCAATTTAAACAAGGTATAAAACTTTTCACAGAATTAGATAATTTACCAATGATAAAAGCCTACCCTGACGAGCTAAGTCAAGTATTTATTAATATTATTCAAAACGCTATCCATGCCATGCAAGGAGTAGGAGAACTTCACATTGCCGGAAAAGTAGAAGGGGAAAGACTTATTTTAAGCTTTAGAGATACAGGACCTGGCATACCTGCGCACCTAATTAATAAAATTTTTGAGCCTTTTTTTACTACCAAAAAACAAGGAGAGGGAACAGGCTTAGGACTAGACATATGCAAAAAAATTATTGAAAAGCATAAGGGCAAAATTTATGTAGACTCTGAGCCGGGCAAAACTATTTTTTTCATTGAACTACCTTTGGAATAAACAAAAAAGCTACATACGACGTTTTTTTTCCTAAATTTAAGTTGGATAGCCTCAACTATTCGTTAGTGTTTGATCGTTTTATTACCATGGAAACAAATTCATTTCTTTCGCCCAATGGTCAAAATCCTTATGTGGCAAAGGGCCTAGATAACCAGGAAATAGAAAAATATCTTTTGTTAGGTCAACTGGTGAGCGGTATTACTCATGAGCTCAATACACCCATTGGGTCTGCTACAGCTGCTGCAAGCAACCTAGAAGATTTACTTGCTTCAATACAAAAAAAAGAAGCTATTCTTCTAAAAAAAATAGATAGTGCTACCTATTCTTCTATCAGCCAATTAATAGATGTATTACACAAAGATCTCTCTCTACCGCCGCTAAATACACGGCAAGAAAGAGCTCTCAAAAAAAATTACATACAGAAACTAGAAGAAAAATTTGGAGAAAAAGCCGAGGAAATAGCTACTTTTCTTATAGAAAGCGGCTTTCGCTCAGAAATAGATAAAATAGAAACTATTCTACAACATAGCTTAGCACAAGATATACTGGAATATATTAGCCTAAAAGGACAAGTTCAAAAAAACTTAATTCACCTTAAAACTGCTGCTCAAAAAGCAATGCACCTTATGCGAATGGTTAAGCTTTACCTCCAGATGAGCAGCGAGGCGACTGAACCTACCTATATTGACCTAAAAACCATCTTTGAAATTTTGCTTACTCTATTCCACAACCGCATTAAGCATGGCATACAATTAGAAACTTATATAGATAACATTGCTGAAATACAAACCTTGCCTGCGATACTTATTCAAATATTAGCTACCTTCTTAGAACACAGTATTGAAGCCATGCGCAGAAATGGTAAGCTAAAAATAGAAACGCATCAGTACTTAAATGTTGTTGAAATCACTTTTGAAGATTCAAGACCTCCTATTGAAGAACATTTATATGCACACTTTCTAGAACCTAATATCATAGAAACACTCTACGGTCGGCAGCAAGCAGAAAAAATTTCTAAGGCTCTGCAAGTGCTACCTGCAATAGAAGGTAATCTAAGCTATGAACAAAAACAGAATACTTTTTGCCTATCTCTTACTTTGCCTTTGCAGTTGTCAAATTAAATATTTACTCTATGGCTAAAAAACCAGCTATTCTTTGTGTAGATGATGAAAAGGTAGTAACAGACACTTTAGTCTCGCAAATACGCTTGGCTTTTGGGAATCAGTTTTCTCTTTTACAGGCGGGTGGTGTAGAAGAAGCCTTTGAAGTAATTGAAGAGCTCAAAGAAGAGGGTGTAGAATTAAAATTAATTATCAGCGACTGGTTAATGCCACCTCACCGCGGAGATCAATTCCTTAAAGCTATTAATGAAACTTGGCCGGAAGTCAAATTAATTATGCTTTCGGGACAAGCAGACGAAGAAGCCATTCAAAGGGTAAAGGCTCTTAGCTCATTGATAGCTTATGTCCGTAAGCCCTGGGATAAGGAAGAAATTATACAGCTGATTAACCAACATGTTTTAACTCAATAAAGTTACCTTATCCAACTTAAATTTTTACAACATTTTATAGTATTATGCTGACTAAGCAATGAAGTATTATGACTAGGCCTTTGGTACTATGTGTCGATGATGATAAAACAACATTGGATGTTCTAATTTTACAATTAAAAGATTTGCTAGGTAGGCAATTTCAATATGAAATAGCAGAAAGTGCAGAGGAAGCCATTGAACTTCTAGTAGAATTACAGCCTACAGCGACGCAACTAGCTTTAGTAGTTACAGATTATCTTATGCAGGGGCAAAATGGAGCTAAGTTGATTTTGCAGCTACAGCCACAATTCCCCTCAACCCCCATGATTTTGCTTAGTGGCTTAGAAAAACAATTTATTCCCGAATTGCAGGGCATAGATATTGCTATTCCTCTTTATGTTATTCCTAAGCCTTGGGAAAAAAAAGAATTACAGCAAGCATTAGTTCTTCACTTCCCTTTGCAAAATGCATAGTACTAAAATGTTTAAACCTGTTATCTTATGTGTAGATGACGAAAAAGCTATACTTGATAGCATGTATTTACAACTAAAAAGTTATTTAAGTGAAGAATGTATTATAGAGCTTGCCGAAAGTGCAGAAGAAGCGATTGAAATTATTGAAAGCCTAAAGGAGCAAAATCAAAAACTTGCCGTAATTATCTCGGATCAAATGCTCCCGGGTATGCCAGGTGACGAATTACTCATTCAAGTACATCAAAAAGAACCTGAAAGTAAGAAAATTCTCATTACGGGTATTGGAGGAACTGATGTTTTGGCAAAAGTAGTAAACCAAGCACAGTTATTCCGCTACCTTACTAAGCCATGGGATAAGGTAGATTTACAAATGACAGTAGATAGCGCCCTAAAAAGCTACTTACAAAATGTTCAAATTCATAATTATACTCACACCCTAGAAGCTTTACTTTATGCCTCTAAGAAAATAGCTAAGCAAACTACATTAAACAACGTATCTCATACTATACTCTCTGTTTTAATCCAAGAACTAGAAGTAGATAAGGTTAGCATAGTAGTTTTTGAAGATGAATCAATCCTTTATGAACAAACAACTACTAAAGAGCAGGAATACTTTGTTCCCTCTCCAAAGCCTTACCAAATTCCCGAAAAATTTTATTTTCCCCCTAACTCAATACCACAACTGCAGCAATATAACTGGGAAAATCCTGAGTATATGCAACAAATTCGCCCCAAAAGCTATTATTACATGCCACTTTTTGAAAAAGAAAAACTAAGCTGCTTAGTATATCTGGAGGCAACCAACCAAAAAAATTACTTTATTTCAGAACGTTTGCATTTTTTAGAGTTATTGGCTAATGAAATCATCCTTTCAATCGAAAAAGCTAAGCTAATTTATACTCTAGAAAAAAAAGTACAACAAAGAACCACCGAGTTAGTTGAAAAAAATAAAGAAATAGAAGCCAAAAATCAGGCTATTATGGAAAGTATCCAGTATGCGCAACGCCTACAATTTAGCTTCATGCAACCAGAAGAAAATTTTCAACTTTATTTTCCCAATTCTTTTATACTCTACCGACCC
>JANWXU010000134.1 GCA_025057395.1 Bacteroidia bacterium
TTAAGCTCATCAATAGGCATTGTTTCCATTTGAGACTCAGCATCACTGTAATTAAAAGATATTTTTTCTAACACTGAGTCATTTTGAACAATTTCATAATTTCCGGCCCGCAATTGCATTTTATCAAACTTAAGCACTACGTATCCTTGTTGGGCAAATTGCTCAGGAATAGCACTAAAACCGTCTTTTCTTTGTAATTTGATAACAGAAGCAGAAGAAGTCTTAATTTTTCTAATTCCCGGATTATCTAAATTTTCACTAAAACTAGTTTGGCCTAAGTGATTTAAAAGCAAAGCAGAACGATAAACAATAGGCACAAAGCTGCTTTTAATCGGAAAATCGGACCAATCTAAAGCTGGGTAGAGAGAAAAAATAAAAAGTCCACCATTGCCATATTTTATTTCTTGCAATACAATATCATTATTTTGGTTTTTAATTACAGTATTTTGTAGACCTTCACTACTAGGAACATAACGATATATCTTTTGAATAGAAGGACTATCAAATTCTGCATTTTTTTTAATTTTTTTGAAAACTCCTTGAAATATAGGATGCTTTAAATCGGGCTCTATAAAAAGAATAGGAGTAGAATAATTTACCATCTTCTCAAAAGATCCTGCCTGCATTTGAGCTAAGAAATAATTTATACTTGAAGTATTCATATTAGCAGAAGGAAACAAAATAATGCCCCCACCTTCCTTTACCCAATTGGCAATTTTATCTGCTAAGCCTGAAGAAATTTCATCTACTCCAGCCAAAACAATAGTAGAAATAGTAGATAGGTCCACATTAGCTAAACTCCTTTGATTAATAAGCTCTACTTGAAATTGACGAATTAGGTGCTGAAAAAGCAAATTCAAATATTGCATGTTTTGTTCACCAGCTACTAGTAGAATTTTTGTACCTTCGGGTATGTAATAAGAAAAGTAGCGAATATTATCAAAGTCTATAGGAGTATCATCTAGCTCTATATAGCCCGAATGCCAACCTCCAGTTTCCGGAATATAAGTAATTTGGGTAGTTTTATTTTCCCTAGCACCTAAAGATACTGAAGAAATAGCTACAACCTTCTCACCCTCTTTAACTTTTAAGCTTAAATTAGGAATATCTTTATCTGAATTATTATTTACCTTTAAGTTAATAGTAATAGGTTTGTTTTTCTCCAAAATTTGATTTTCAAAGCCTGCCTCCGAAATATATACATTTACTTGCTCTTGCTTACCGATATGCAAAAAATGAGTAGTAATATCAGAAGGAATAGATAAGTTTTCTAGCGTATCACGTAAAACAGTACTACGTTGAAAATCACTAATAAAATAAAGATGCTTATCTTGATTCTTAGCTTGCGTGAAGAAATAGGGCAAATTATTAATAATTTGAGCATAACTCACTATTTTATGCTCAAAGTCTACTTTTTGTAAACTTTCTAAAGCCTGCCCTTTATTACTAAAAAAACCATTGAGACGTAGGTTACTAGTTGTTAATAATTGAAATTCATCAGCTAGGTCGCTACTTTGAATGATTTCTTTAGCCAAAAGAATCGCTTGCTGTAAATAGACACCCCTTTCATCAGTAGCAGACATAGAATGTGAATTATCAATAATAATACTAATAGATTTTCTTCCTAGGCTAAGGGGAGTATGTGAACTTTTTAAGATAGGATGCGCAAATGCAAGTACCAAAAAAAGAAAGGCTAGAATTCGCAAAAGTAATAATAATAGCTGTTTAAGCTTTAAGCGCCGAGCAACTACTTTATTAACTTCTAGAAGTAAACTTAAATTACTAAAAAGAATGCGCTTAGGCTTTCGAAAATTAAATAAATGAACAATGATAGGAACAGCTACAGCTAGAGCTAACCAAAGAAATGCTGGGTTTAAAAACGTCATGCAACAAAATTACGTAATATCTTTCGATTCTTAAATTCAATAAACCTAAGATTAGAACCTACACTAAAATTTCTCAAACACACCTAATCCAAAAAGAGCAAAATCATAACGCACAGGGTCTACGGGGTCTAAAATTCTTAAAGCGGCATCTAGCTCCTGCACAGCAAGAGCATCATTTTGTTTACGCTTAAGCAGCCCCAATTTTCTTGCCACATTTCCCGAATGTATATCTAAAGGGCATGATAATTGACCGGGGTGTAAAGTTTTCCAAATACCAAAGTCTACTCCCTGCTTATCGATTCGAACCATCCAACGAAGAAACATATTAATTCTCTTAGCTGAAGAACCCTTTAAAGGGTCTGCTACATGCTTTTGGGTACGACTTGGGTGGGGTAATTCAAAAAAAATATTTCGAAACGCATGAATGGCGGGCTGTAGAGTATAAGGTTGAGCATATTTAGCAAAAATGCACTCTAAACCTCCGTACTTTTCATATATATTTCGTAATGCTTTTACAAAATATATCAAATCTTCTCCCTTAAAGGTACGATGTACAAAATTTTGTAAGCTCTCTAAATCTCTTTCCTTGTGAGAGATTACAAATTCGTAAGGAGACTCTCCTAATAAATCTAGCATTTGTCCCCCTTTCTGAATAATTACTTTTCGATTTCCCCAGGCAATAGTAGCTACTAAAAAAGCAGCTATTTCAATATCTTCTTTATTTCGATATCTATGGGGCAAAACAATAGGATCATTTTCAATAAACCAAGGCGCATTATACTGAAGAACCTTAAAATCAAGAAATTCCTTAATTTCCTCCCAACTAGCACCAAGCATATTCTTAGAAGTGGATTAAAACTTCTTTAGGAGTAAGCCATTGAATACTAGTGTCTTTGCGAAACCACGTTAGTTGGCGCTTGGCATAATGGCGTGTATTTTGCTGAATTTTTTCTACCATTTGATTATACGAATAAATACCTTTAAGGTATAGTATTACTTCTTTATAGCCTATAGTTTGCAAACTTTGCATACTTTCATGCAAACCTGAATCTAGCAACATTTGCACTTCTTGCACTAATCCTTCTTCTAACATCTTTAATACTCTAGCATTAATTCTTTCATATAGCGCTGAGCGTTGCCATAAAATTCCTACTTTTTGAAGTGAAAAGTCTCGTTCTTTTTTAGTTTGCTTCTTAAAGTTTGAGAAAGGAACCTGTGTAGCCCGAATAACCTCCAACGCTCTTAAAACTCGACGTGGATTTTTTATATCAATAGTACTATAAGTAATAAAATCTTTTCTTTTGAGCTCTTGTACTAAAGGCTCGAGCCCCTGCTCCTGCCACTGACTATATAATTCTTGGCGGATTTCTTTAGGAACGACGGGTATTTCATCTAGTCCCTGCTCCAGTACTTTTAAGTATAACCCTGTGCCCCCACAAATTATAATCTTTTTGCCTCTTTGCTCAATGTCTTGTATTTTATTTAAAGCATATCCTTCGTAATCTTTAGCCGTGAAATTTTCATAAGGTTCAATAATATCTATTCCCCAGTGGGGTATTCCTTTTTGTTCACATAGCTTAATTTTATTAGTACCAATATTCAGTCTTTTATAAATCTGACGAGCATCACAGTTAAGAATTTCAGCATCTTGTTTAAGGGCAAGTTCAATAGCAATTTCTGATTTTCCAGTTGCTGTCGGCCCTACAATGCAAAGTATATTAGATTTCATAGAATAAAGAGTAGTAATATAAAAAAAAAGCGCATCTTTTACCAAGATGCGCTAAATCCCCCGCTTCAATGTCCTACAACGATATTTCCTAATACTTCAATAGCTTAATATTTTGTTCAAAGCTACTCCAGAATATTCGACAAATGTAAGCACCACTTTGTAAACTTTCTAGGTCCAAAGAAGTGCCTAGCGTTGGCATAGAATTAAAACGCCATTGCTTTAATATCTTTCCGCTTAAATCCAAAATTTCAATTTGTAATGGTTCGTGCAGAATTTCATTCAAAAGAATATCTACCTTACCACGTGTAGGGTTAGGATACACTTGTAGCTGAAAGTTAGAATTATTATTCGTCCCCTGACTTTTATTGGCTACAGTTACAAGACGATATACTCGCGAAACAGGCGTTTGTTGCCCCGAACGCGGCGAACATGCAGAACAGTTAGTATTAATCCTAACCCCATACTCCACACCTGGTGTTAAATTAGGAATTTCAATACTACTACCCGGATGGGGTACTAAGAGAGTATTCCAACCTTCTTCCTCTACATTCAAAGGTCCGTAGCGTAATATATAACATACTGCCCCTGAAGTATTAGGCGTCCATGAAGCTAAGGCAGTAGTACTTGTTCTACTCTCTATTCTAAAATTAACTGGAGTAATACATATGCCCGAAATAGTACCTTCGGTTTGAAAAGAAATCAAATTAGTGTACTCTGAAGTATTACTTCCACAAATAGCTCGCACCTGTACTTCATAAATAGTACTTTGGTTTAGAGAAGGAATTACATAAGTTGTAGCGGTTATGTTATTAACTTCAATAAAATTCACTCCAAAGCGCTCGCGATATCTCAATTGATACCCCCTAGCATTATTCACTGCAGACCAACTAACTGTAGCAGAATTAGTACTAGGTTCTACTGTAACATTTTGTGGGGTAGTGCATAGAACTCCGCCATCGCTTAGTGTTGTAAAGCGTTGCAATGTACTAAAGCTTGAACTTTCATTTGCACTACAGTTAGCTTGCACCTGCACTTCATAACTAGTATTAGGAAGAAGACCCGAAAGAATAAAACTCGTACCTGTTACAAAATTTCTTTCAACAAACACCCCATTAGGCAGCTGCCGAAAACGCAAATTATAAGTTAAGGCATTAGGAACACGACTCCAAATCACAGTAGCAGTTGTTATTTCTGGCACTACTGAAACACTTGCAGGCTCCGGACAGCTTCCCGTAGGAGTAGCCGTAGTAAATCCTTGCAATTGGCTAAACGGTGAAGTTCTGCCGTTGCTACAAATAGCTTGCACTTGAAATTCATACCTACTACTAGGCAAAAGATTAGTAATAGTATAGGAAGTGGTGGAAATATTTTCTACCGTAATAAAGCGCCCTGCCGGTACACTTCTATAGCGCAAAATATAACTTGTGGCTCCTACTACTTCACTCCAGCTGAGAGTTGCTCCATTTTGCAAAATATTGGTTGCTGTGAGATTTTGCGGCGCAGCAATGGAATCAACTTGAATATTTCTCTCTACTATGCAGCCATTATTATCATCTACTGTTAGGCGATAGGCGCCAGGTTGCAAGTTATTGAAAAAGCCATTGGTATTAGTAGCTAATAGCTCATTATTACGGTAAAGACTAAATACAAAGCTAGTAGTACGATTGCTATTAGCATTTGCACGAATACGCCCTAGCTGAAAGCAAGACTCATTTTCTGATACTACGTTAAGCGTTGGTGCCAGTCCTATTTGCACACGAATAGGCGCAGAACGAGCGCTACAAACTCCATTACTCGCTTCTACTAAATAATTTCCAGCTCTGGGGTTATTTAAAGTTAATAAATTACCGTTTCTTTCTATATTCAGAGCCGTGTTGGGCTCCTGAGTCGAAAATAGGTTGTATTGTAGCAAAGAGTTAAAATTGGTAATTGTAAAAGTAACAGCGCTTATACCGCAAGCACTGATATTTTCAAGAACTGGCGCTTCCGGTCTACTAACGATATTTACTACAAAAGGTTGCGTGGCACTTTCACAATTATTAATGATGCTTGTAGCATAAAAAGTTGTAGTAGTGGTAATAATTCCCAAACTTAAAACATAAGGTCTAGAAGTGCTTATAGCTACTAACCTTTGCCTATTAGCATCAGCGTACACAGCTACACTGCCATTAGTATTGGTAGGTAATTCTGCTTCTAAGTTAATATTTTCTCCGCTGCAGCGGGTTATATTAGGTATTATAGGCAAGACATTATTAAAATTCCTTTGAACTACTACTGGTATTCGCTCGCTTTCACAATCTTCACTAGCTGCACTTAAGTAAAAAGTGGTTATGTTTTCATTTAAACTAACCGTAAAATTATAAGGTGAAGTATCTAGAACGGAAATAGGAATTCCACCAGTGGAAAGAGTATATAGCCGCATTTGACTTCCCGATATACTCCCCATTTGAGCCGTAATTGTAGCAGAATTTTGATTACAAACCACTACATCATTAGCAATTGGGGCCGAAGGAGATAGATTAATAAAAGCAATACCTGGAGTACGGTTACTTTCACAGCCATTAACTACTACACTGAAATAATAGGTAGTTGTAGTAGTAATATTCGCTACGAAACGGAAGGGTATTCTTTGGGTAGCAGCCAAAGGTACTGTGCTTACAGGCTGCGTATATATATTTACTTGGCTTGCAATAGGACTTTCAATACTAAAGGTTACATTACCTGCCCCGCAACGACTAACATCATTCACATTAGGTACTGGCGGTAAGGGTGTATAATGAATTCGCCATTCTATTCTTTCACTTTCACAATTACCCAATACAGTAACTATATAATAGCTTGCTTGGGTAGTAAGGACCGGGGTTGTAAACGTATAAGGAGGTAATAAATCTTCTAGTAGAAAATTATTAGCAGAAGGAGTAGTATACACACGAATACCATTTAGGGTATTAGAAGGGTCACTTAAAGTGAAAGTAACTTGCTGATTACCACAAATAGACTGTTCCTTCGCTGGAGGAGCCGCAGGAACAGGGTTGACAGTAATTGGAATAGCAACTCTACGGGTTTCACAATCTCCAGTAAACGCACTTACAAAAAAAGCAGTAGTGGTAGTTACAGTAGTTTCATAAGTACTTTGGTTAGCTGCCCACTCAGTAATACGAATACCCCCCTGAGAAGTAGAATATAAACGAAAGCCTTCTGGCAAAATAGTTCCTGGTTGTACTGTAATAGTTACCTTTCCTGGACCACAGCGTTCCACACTTGAAACAAGAGGTAAAGAGGGCGTTTGTGTAATCTCTACTTCTAAGGGTACACGATTACTTTCGCACATTCCTGCACTACCCATATTTACAACGCTCACAAAATATAAAGTAGTAGTACTTACCGAAGGTAAATTAAAGATATACGGAGCAGCAGTAATTATTGAAATAGGCACATTATTATTGCCTTCATACAATCTTAACTGACTAAAACTTTGATTATTAGGAATAACAGATAGATTCACAGTTCCTGCGCCGCATCTACGCACATTAGTAACACTAGGCTCAGCTGGCTGAGTAGCAAAATGAACTACTACAGCAATACGATTAGTAGTACACCTTTCATTAGCATAAGCTACGAAGTATGTGGTAGTAGTAGTAATATTTGAAAGAGTTATTCTTTGATTAGTAGATATAGCAATTGGCGTTATACTATTAGCAGCAGAATACACTAGGGTAGTGGAATTGGGTGTAAAATTAGTTGCCGTTAATGTAACATTTCCTATTCCACAACGCTGAACAGGTTCAATCTTAGGTTCACTTAGTTGCGTCGAAGAAAGGCTTACACTTACTGCCGTACGACTACTCTCACAAACTATTCCAGAACCACTGTTGATAGCAGATGAAATGTAGTAGATAGCATTAGTAGTAAAATTGCTTAAAGTAAAAATGTAGGGTTCATTTTGAAGCACCTGCAAAGGAGTAGTTGCAGTAACGGAAGAATAAAGGCGAAGCTCATTACCTCGTACAACTCCCATTTGTGCTGTTATTTGTACTGTACCTAAAGAGCAGGCCACCACATTCGATGCAAAAGGAATTGAAGGACTACTAGCAACCGTTATAGAAACTGGAACTTTAGCGCTCTCACACTCTTTATTGCGACTTGTTAAAAAGAAATTAGTAGTTACGTTATTGTTTAAGTTACGAGTAAATAAATAAGGCGCTGAATTATCTACTTCTAGTAAATTACCTTGGGCATCATAGAGTAATATTTCGGAGCCAGCCACAGCTCCCATTAACGCAGTGATAGTTACAGGCACATTTGCACAACTAAAAACATCTCTTGCTATAGGAGTAGAAGGTGTTGATAAAACTTCCACTCGAATTCGCTGACGCTCACTTTCACAATTATCTGCTACATAAGATAAAAAGTAGAAAGTACTAGAAGTAAGATTCGATAATTCAATTATAAAAGGTGGATTTATCGCCCTAATGGTGGGGGTTGGAGATACATTATCGGCATAAAGTCGAACTTCATTAACCTCAGAATTTAGCGGATTAAAGCTTAGGCTAATATTTCCTACACCACAGCGACTAAATATTGTGTTGGGTAACTCTACAATAGGCTGAGTATTAATTTTTACCACAAAGGGTATTCTAATACTACTGCAACTGGCGTTAGTACTAGCTACGTAATAAGTAGTAGTAGTGGTAACATTAGGTAGGGTAATAACATAAGGCGAATTAGTAGCTATTGCTATCAAATTTCCTCCTTGAATTGCATCAAATAATCGTATTTCGTTTCCTGGTACTCTACCCATTCCAACAGTTACTGCAACATTACCCGCACCACAACGAGTCACATCACTAACTTGAGGTATAGAAGGCTGAGCCTGAACAAAAACTGTAACAGGTACTTTTACCCCTTCACATTCTTCTTCAACAGCACTTATATAATAAGTGGTAGTAGTAGTGATATTTAATAAGGTAAAGGTAGCTGGATTTTCCAAACTTCTTTCCAGGGGCTCTGTTGCATTTAAAGAAGAATACAATCTCATTTCCATAACTCTGGGGGTATTTGCAAGAGCAGTTAACACAGCATTTCCCCCCCCACAAAGTGTAACATTAGAAACTACAGGCCGAGCAATCGTAGTACTGATAGCAACTTCCACTGGAGTTCTAGGTCCCTCACAAACTAAACTTTCTATGCGGTTGATTGCCGAAACATAGTAAGTAGTAGTAGCTATTACACCTGGAATATTAATAACTCCTCTATCCGCCTCTATTTCTTGTAAAGGAATTGAACTAATAGGAGTATTATAAATTCGAATTCTAGAACCTGGCATAAAGCCCTGAATAAAGCTAATTGCTACATCCCCTGCACCACATCGTCTAATATTTTCTAGAACTAAAGGCGAGGGTATAGAAATAATATTTGCCGAAACAGGAATTCTTTCGCTCTCACATCCTTCCAGAGCTACGCCTATGTAAAACGTAGTAGAAGTAGTAAGCAAAGGAGTAGTTAAAATAAAAGGCTCTGTAGCATCAGTAGCTAAAACAGTACCTCCTGCTGCCTGGCTATATAAACGAACTTGAGATCCTATTAGATTACTGCTAAAAACCGAAAAATTCACATTTCCATTGCCACAGCGTGCTACCCCCTCTGCAAAAGGAGCTTGCGGAACAGGCTTAATATTAATTACAATAGGACTTCGATTACTACTTGTACATCCTGTTGAAGTATGAATAGCTTCTGCATAATATGTTACACTTGCCAATTGATTAGTAAAAGTAAATTCATAGGGGAATACAGCATCTGCAGCTATTAACTGTCCGCTCACCTCGTAGTCATAAATTCGAATTTCATTTCCTGGAGGATTACCCATAAAAATAGTTACTGTAATATCTCCGGCCCCACATCTCTGGGTTTCGATTGCAATAGGCGGAGCAGGTGATGGATTCACTTTTGCTATAGCCGCAGCTCTTGGACTAGAACAGCCATTAGCAGTATTGAAATACTCAATGTAAAAAGTAGTAGTAGTTTCTACGCTTCTACTTAGCAATTCATATGGAGGAATGCGGTCTATTGCAATAGGCACCCCGCCACTAGATTGAGCAAATAAACGTGCTTCCCATTCTGCAGGAATATTAGCCGAAGAAACACTAAATGTTATTGCTCCTGGCCCACAACGGCTAGCTTCTGTAACCGAAGGAATTGAAGGAAGAGAATTAATAGCAACA